>JAZKXQ010000252.1:0-6395 GCA_045611725.1 Oscillospiraceae bacterium | reverse complement strand
GAAAGCTGAATGTAAACCATACAGAAATAATCGGCATTGTATAGAGCATTATATTCATACCACCCATCATCTTTGCAGCTTCCGGGTTATCTCTTTTCTGTTTCATCTGGCTGTATACAGTAAAAATAAGCTGGAAAAGACCCGAAACAACAGGAATCATACAGAGAGCCACAGCCTGTGCATTCCATACTTCAGGGTGTATTGTAGGAGTTACTCCAAGGTCGATAAGACCATTGAAAAGGGTATTGTTGAATTCTGCAACGTTTTCTGTAAAGCCCTCAATACCTTCAAAGATACGGGGATTCTGCTTTACATACTGGAGTATTACAAGCTCCGGACGTGAAACCATAGCCTTGTCCACAATACCTTCACTAGTAAAATAAGCATTAAGAACTTCTGTTGCCTGATTTATCACATCTTTAGGAAGTCTTAAAATATGAGTAAGAGGACGATAAACAACATCAAGAATACCATAGATTATAGGGAGCTGTATCAGCAGAGGCAGACAACCTGCCATAGGATTTATATTGTTTTCGTTGTAAAGCTTCATCTGTTCTTCCTGAAGTCTTGTAGGATTATTTGCATAACTTTTTCTCAGTTTTTCAAGCTGAGGAGCAATTGCTTTCTGCTTTGCACTCATCTTGTTATTATTGATTGAAAGTGGACTAAGCAAAAGCTTTGTAAGTATTGTGAAAAGGATAAGGGCAATACCATAATCCTTAACAAGCGAATAAATTCCGTACATTATCAGACCAAGAGGATAACCTATAATATTGCTTAAAAAACCCACTGTTTGTCAGACCTCCAAATTATTTTTTTCTTCTGAAAGGCGAGGGAAATTCATCTGGAACATAATCTATTCCACCCTTGCAGAAGGGATTGCATCTTAAAATTCTCCATACGGCAAGTACTGAACCTTTTATTATTCCGAAACGCTCAACTGCTTCGACGGCATAATTTGAACACGATGGATAAAATCTGCACGATGGCGGAAGCAATGGAGAAATAAATTTCTGATAGAATTTTATCGGAAGAATAAACAATTTTCTAATTTTCATTTTCAAATGCTTTCTTCATTTCCTCCAGAGCCCTTCCTGAGAGGAAACGCTCCACGGAATCGGATTTAACATCTGTAATTGACGCTCTTGCCACTATGACAATATCAATTCCTATGGGCATTGATATTTCGCTTTTATAATAAGCCTGTCTTATGATTCTTTTGGCTCGGTTTCTTTTTACGGCATTTCCTACTTTTTTTCCTGCAGTAATGCCCATACGGTTGAATGGAAGTCCGTTTTTACGGAAATAAACAACCACATTTCTTGAAACTACACAATTACCTTTTTTATAGAGATTTAAAAAATCCCTGTTATCGTTTAAAATTTCAGTATAAAGCATAATCTTAAAATTTCTTTCTGACTGAATGGTTTCAGTCAATTATGTTAAAACAGACCACTTTGGTGGTCTGTTGAAAACTGCGTATCGACAGACACAGGAAACTGCATCTGTCACAACTATGGCATATCCTGCCCGAAAATTAATATGTGAGTCTTGCTCTGCCTTTTGCACGTCTACGTGCGAGAACCTTACGTCCGTTTTTAGTGGACATTCTCTTCATAAAGCCGTGTTCCTTTTTTCTGTGAAGCTTCTTTGGCTGATATGTTCTTTTCATTTTCAATTCACTCCTTTTTTCAGATAATGGTTAACGTTTATTAAAAAACGGGGTTAAGCATATGAACTGCAGAAACATAGCCCTGCAATAATATAGTATACATTAAAAGGGTACCCAATGTCAAGTATATTTTAAAAATTTCTTGGTTGGTAACCAGTTGCAACTGGTTGCAACCAGTTACCAACCGGTTGCAAGGTTGGTTGGTAACCGGTTGCAAAGTTGGTTGCAAACTTTTCAAAAAAAGCTTGAAATTCTCGAATTTATGTGGTATAATAAAGAAGTTGCAAGTTGCAAGTTAGGAGGTAATTTTAAACTATGAATTCCTTTGCAGAAGTTTTTAATGCAATAAAAAAATACTGCCTGAATGAAGAACATTTGGTTGAAGCCGCTTACAATCTTTGGATAAGACCTATAGAAGCTAAGGAACTTTCTGGCAATAAAGCTGTGCTTTATGTCCCATCAGAATTTCAGAAAAGCGTTATACAAGCAAATTATGAAAAACTTCTCAGAGATGCCTTTAAAGCCATTCTGGGATTTGATGTTGAAATAGAAATTCATACTCAGGAAGATGATTACCCTCCTGAACATATAAGTTTTGATGAAATAGAAGAAAAACATATCCAGCTTGAAAAAAGCTTTGAAACAGCTCAGTATGATTATACATTTGACACATTTATTGTCGGACGCTCAAACGAATTCGCTTATGCAGCCTGTACAGCCGTTGCCAAGGACAATGGAACAACATATAATCCTCTTTTCATTCACGGACCTTCAGGTCTTGGAAAAACACATCTTCTTACTGCAATAGCAAATGAAGTAAGAAAAAACAATGCTCAGACAAATGTTGTTTATGTTACAGGCGAAAATTTTGCAAATGAACTGATTGACGCCATAAAAATGAAAAGAGATACTAAAAAATTTCACGAAAAATACAGAAATGCAGATGTTCTCCTTATAGATGATATTCAGTTTATAGCAGGAAAGGAAAGTACGCAGGAGGAGTTTTTCCACACTTTCAATGAACTCTATAAAGATGGCAGACAAATCGTTCTCACATCAGATAAACCTCCAAAAGATATGAAAACCCTCGAAGACAGAATTCGCACCCGTTTTGAATCAGGTCTTATCGCTGATATTTCTACACCGGACTTTGAAACAAGAATGGCAATAATAAGAAGAAAAGCTGAACTTCTTCATATAATGATTCCGGATGAGGTATGCCAGTTTATAGCAAATAAGCTCAAAACAAATATACGTCAGCTCGAAGGAGCCGTTAAAAAACTTAAAGCCCTGAAACATCTTGCAGGAAGTGCTCCTTCAATTGCTATGGCTCAAAGTGTTATTCGTGATATTCTGAACGACGACCAACCCGTTCCAATTACCATAGAAAAGATTATTGGTGAGGTTGCAAATGTTTACGGAGTGACTATAGATGACATACGTTCAAATAAAAGGTCATCACAGATTTCCACCGCAAGAAAGGTCGCAATATATGTAGTTCGTGAGATTACGCAAATGTCATTAGTGACAATTGGAACTGAATTTGGCGGAAGAGATCATTCCACTATCGTATATTCAATCAATAATGTTGAGGCAAATTTGAAAAAAGATGTCAATTTAAGGGCAATTGTGGAAGACATAGTAAAAAATATCAAAGACAAAACTTGCTAAAAAAGTTTTCAACAATCTTTCAACAGGTTTTCAACATTTTTCAACAGTTCTAAACTCCGTAAATACGGGATTTTCGATAGTTTTCAACATTTTCAACATTTTAGTTTTCAACATTATGTTGAAAACTAAAAAGTTTTCAACAGTTTTTCAACAAGTTTTCAACAATCTTTCAACACTTTCAACATTGTTTTTGGTTTTCAACAAAGTTTTCAACACTTTCAACAAGTTTTCAACATACCAATGTTGAAAACTTTCACCCTTTCAGCCCCGTAGATACGAACTTTAAAAAAGTTTTCAACATTTCAACAGTCCCTACTACTACTACTGTTGTATATATTTATTATTTATTTTATTATATGCATCAAAAAAAAAATTTTTTTGATGTATTTTCCCTTCGGGAATATTAAAAAAATATAAAAAATGAAAGAAAGGAATTGAAATAAAATGAAATTCATATGTGATAAGACAGAGATAAATGAAGCTATGGGTAATGTTTCCAAAGCTGTTTCATCAAAATCTCCTGTACAAGCTCTTGAAGGTGTAAAACTTAAACTTTCAGGAAATATTCTTGAACTTACAGGTTATGACCTTGAACTTGGTATCAGAACACAGATTTCAGTGAAATCAGAAGATGAAGGAGAATGTGTTATAAATGCAAAGCTTTTCAATGAGATTATAAGAAAAATGCCTTCAGATGAAATATGTATTTCTATCAATGAAAATCTGAATGTAAACATTATATGCGAACAGATTGAATACAATATCTCAGCATTATCAGCTGAAGAGTATCCATCTCTTCCTGAATTCGACAGAGAAAAGTCTGTTGCAGTTCCTCAAGGTATACTCAAAAATATGATTAATCAGACAATATATGCAGTTTCAACTAATGATAATAAACCAATACTTACTGGTGAACTCTTTGATATTGATGAAAATGGTAATTTCAGTATGGTTGCACTTGATGGTTTCAGACTCGCTGTAAGAAATGAAAAAATAAACTGTTCTGAAAAATACAAGTTTGTTGTTCCTTCAAAAGCTTTATCTGAAATTTCAAGACTTCTTAAAGATGATGATGAAAATATCTGCGAAATGTTTACAAACGGCAGACATATAGTATTTGACATATCAGGATACCTTGTTTTTTCAAGACTTCTTGACGGAGAATTTCATAACTATAAATCAAGCATACCATCTGATTTTTCAACAGAAATAATTTTGAAAACAAAAGAACTTACAGAAGCTCTTGACAGATGTTCATTGCTTATCAGCGAGAAAAATAAATCCCCTATAAGATGTGAATTCTCTGACGGAAAACTTAATCTTTCGTGTCAGACTGCTGTAGGAAAGATTAATGATGAACTTTCAACAGATATAAATGGCAATTCAGTTACAATAGGAATTAACAACAGATTTGCCATAGAAGCTTTAAGAGCAGCTGATACTGATAAAGTAAGACTCCAGATGAACGGAAGCAACAGACCTATTTTAATTCTCCCTATGATGGGCGATAGCTTTATTTATCTTCTTATGCCGGTAGCACTCAGAAATTAGAGGTAATGATTATGAATATAGAAATAAAAACCGAATTTATAAAGCTTGATTCTCTTCTGAAATTTTCAGGAGTTGCAGAAACAGGCGGTATAGCAAAAGAACTTGTACAGAGTGGACTTATCAAAGTAAATGGTGAAGTCTGCACAATGAGAGGAAAAAAAATAAGAAATGGCGATGTAGTTGAAACTGAAAACTGCAAAATAACAGTCGGAGGTGCTGAATAATCTTTGTTTGTGAACTTAAAGCAGAGGGATTCAGAAATCTTTCTCCTGTAGTATTTCACCCGTCTCCTCAGTTTAATATGATAACAGGAAAAAATGCTCAGGGTAAAACCAATCTTATAGAAGCAATATGGCTTATGACAGGCTGTAAAAGTTTCAGAGGCTCAAAAGAACGTGAATGTATTGCTATGGGTCAGCCTGAAGCAAGAATTTCAATGACTTTTCAGAATAGTTTCAGAACTCAGGAAATTTCTCTTAAACTTTCAAGAAATCATAAGGACAGGGAAATAATGCTTAACGGTATATCATACAAGGGAAACCGTAAGCTTTTTGAAGAATTCAGATGTATTGCTTTTCTGCCTTCGGATATATCGCTGACAGAAGGTTCTCCCGAAAAAAGACGTAATTTTACTGATATGTGCTGTTCACAGATAAAGCCTGTCTTTATGGACTTAATAAAGCGTTTTTCTGTTATTATGTCGCACAGGTCAGCAGTGCTTAGAAATTACAATGCTGACAGTTCACAGCTTTCAGTATGGAATGAACAGCTTTCCTATGTGGGTTCTGAAATTTCTCTTGAACGCTATAAGTTTATTTCTGAACTTGCACCAATTGCTGAAAAGCTTTACTCTGAAATAACAATGGGTGTTGAAAAACTTGAAGTATCTTATAAGAGTTCTGTTTTTCCATCAGATTTTGTTTATCCCGATAAGGTAAATTCTGAAATGGCTGATATTTACAGAAAAAAACTTGAACAGTCGGCTACTGATGATATAAGACTGGGATATACTCAATACGGAATTCACAGAGATGATATTGAAATTAAAATCAACGGTCTTCCTGTAAGGCTCTACGGCTCTCAGGGACAGAAGAAAAGCTCTGCCCTTGTTATGAAACTGGCACAGGCTGAAATGCTTAAAAATAAGCTCAGAGAAGCCCCTGTGATACTTCTTGACGATGTTATGAGTGAACTTGATTTTTCAAGACAAAAGCTTGTAAGTGAAATTACTGACGGTATGCAGGTTTTTATAACTACCTGCAGTAAAGAAGCTATTATGCTTGATAATATATACAATATTTTTCATATAGAAAATGGGTCGGTAGCATCAACTTCCAATCCGTTACAAAATTAAATAAAATTAATTTCTTGAAGAAAACAAAATAATAAAATTAAAGTTTTTGGTTTCGCTTTTTTCAAAAAGCGAATGGGGTGTCGGGGCGAAGCCCTGACGATTCACAAAGTGAATTGAAAGCGTTCAAACGCTCGAAAGGGGTGAATT
>JAZKXQ010000251.1:0-7200 GCA_045611725.1 Oscillospiraceae bacterium | reverse complement strand
GTAAATTTTTACATTCCTCTTTGAATTTTTATTATTCTCCCATATTATTCAGATTTTTTTAATTTTTCAGCTTTTGCAAGAAGAACACTTTCAGGACATAACAAACGGTTGTACATTCTGTTAAGCTTATATATTTTCTTTGCAAGTTTCGGAGTAAAGTCAGACGCTGTAGTTCTGAATTTCCAGTTTTCTCCGAGTGTTGACGGAGTATTCATTCTTGAAGATGAATCAAGCTCAAGTAAATCCTGTATCTGTGCAACTGCTATTTTAGCAACGCTTGACCAGGTACTTCTGATAACAGCCCACGGAATTTCTTTCTTTTTAAGGACATTCAGATATTCCTTGCAGAATTTTACATCGTCCTTTGACAATGAATTTACCCAGCCTTTAAGTGTATCATTATCGTGAGTGCCAGTATAGGCAATACAGTTTGCAGTTGAAAAATTATGTGTAAGATGTTCATTTTCATAATCGCTGAATCCGAACTGAACTACTTTCATTCCCGGGAAGCCTGTATAATCAAGCAATTCTCTTACATCGGGAGTTATAAATCCCAAATCTTCGGCAATAATGTTTATATCTCCAAATTTTTCCTTTATTGTACCGAAAAGCTTTTTACCAGGAGCTTTTTTCCATTCTCCTTTCTGAGCAGTTTTGCTTCCGAATGGAATAGCATAGAAGCTTTCAAAGCCTCTGAAATGGTCAATTCTTACAGTATCATAAATTTCAGATGCAAATTTTATACGGTTTACCCACCATTCAAAATTTTGTTTTTCGTGATTTTCCCATTTATATACGGGATTTCCCCAAAGCTGACCTGTTTCGGAAAATGCATCGGGAGGGCAACCTGCAACATCTACAGGCTGTTTATTCTTGTCAAGGCAGAAAAGTTCAGGATTTGCCCATACATCAACGCTGTCATAAGCAACATAAATAGGCATATCCCCGATAATTTCAATTCCTCGGCTATTTGCATAGCTTTTGAGATTATTCCATTGCTTGAAAAATTTATACTGGATAAATTTAAAAAAGTCTATTTCGTCAGCGAGTTCCTTTTCAGCCTTTTTAACTGCATTTTCTTCACGCATTGCAAGTTTTTTATCCCATTCATACCAAGGTTTTCCCTTGTTTTTGAATTTAAGAGCCATAAAAAGTGCATAGTCATCAATCCACTGTTTATTTTCTGATACAAATTTATGATAACGGCTTGAAAGCTCGTGACGATAATTCTTATAAGCAATTTTTAAAACCTTAAAACAGTTATCATAAATTTTAGTATAGTTTATGGAATGGTTGTTATCCTCCCATTTAATATTCTGATAGTCTGATTTTTGTAGCAGACCTTCCTGTTTAAGCTGTTCAAAATCTACAAAATAAGGATTACCTGCATAGCACGAAAAAGATGAATATGGAGAATCTCCATAACTTGTAGGTGAAAGAGGGAGTATCTGCCAGTATTTAACTCCGCTTTCAACCAGAAAATCAATAAAATCGAATGCAGATTTCCCTATCTTTCCTATGCCATAATCAGATGGCAGACTTGAAATATGCATAAGTATACAGCTTTTTCTCATAAATTTTTTCAACCTTTCCTGAATAGTATTAAAAATTTTATAAAAATCTGAAGATTTCTTCAGAAAAATTCTGCATAAAATAACCGACATATGAAAATAATAGCATTAAAGTATATAAAAGAGGTGCAAATTTTATGAAAACAATAACAAAAAAGACATATCTTTTCCTTATAGGTGCTTTTATGTATAGTCTTATTGAAATAGCTGCAAGAGGATATACTCACTGGACAATGTTTCTTACGGGAGGATTATGCCTTACACTTCTTTATGATGTTGAAAAAGCAACAGGAAATCTTCCACTCGGAGTAAAATGCGTAATAGGTGGAGCATTGATAACGGCAATTGAATTTACTGTCGGAGTTATAGTAAATATTAAACTTGAATGGAATGTCTGGGATTATTCTGAAAGACCACTTAATCTTATGGGACAGATATGCTTTCCTTTTTCAATATGCTGGTTTTTTGTATGCTTCCTTGCATACGGAATATGTTATATAGTAAACAGAAGATTTTCTGAATCTAATCAGAATTGACTTCGGTCAATATCTATTATACCACTGATTATATAATGTTTTCAAGTATATAGAACATTTTTTTTGATTTATTTGCGTAAAGATGTAAATTACTCTTGAAAAAATATATTAAAGCTGATATAATATTAATGTTACACGTTAATGTGTTTGCAAATACTGTAAAATTAATGTTCTTTATGTTTGAAAGGAGAAGTTATCAATGCCTGCTAATATTGTTGTCGGAACTCAGTGGGGGGACGAAGGTAAAGGTAAAATTATTGACATACTCGCTTCAAGAGCTGAAGTTGTTGTACGTTCACAGGGAGGTAACAATGCTGGTCATACTGTTGTAAGTAATGGCGAAACATATAAGCTTCATCTTATTCCATCAGGTATTCTCTATCCTGATACGCTTTGTCTTATAGGTGCTGGTGTTGTTCTTGACCCTAAGGATTTTATTGGTGAACTCGATTCTCTCAATGAAAAAGGTATTTCCACTGCAAATCTCAGAATTGACCCAAGAGCTCACGTTGTTATGCCTTGGCATATCGCTCTTGACGGACTTTCTGAAACTTTCAGAGGAAATTCCGATATTGGTACTACAAAAAGAGGTATAGGCCCTACTTATATGGACAAGTATGAAAGATGCGGAATAAGAGTATATGACCTTATTCACCCTGAAATATTTGCTGAAAAGGCACGTTCAACAGGTATGCTTAAAAATAAAATTATAACAGAAGTATATGGTGGCGAAGCTGTTGACATCGAAGCTGTTATAACTGAATATACAGAATACGGAAAAAGACTTGCTCAGTATGTTGATGATGTTTCAGTAATAACATATGAAGCGTCAAAAGCTGGAAAAACAATAATGTTTGAAGGTGCTCAGGCAACTCTCCTTGATATTGATTTCGGTACTTACCCTTATGTTACATCTTCTCACCCTCTTTCAGCAGGTGTATGCGTTGGTACAGGTGTAGGCCCTAAGACAATTACAAATGTAATCGGTGTTGCAAAGGCTTATACAACAAGAGTCGGAAAAGGACCTTTCCCAACTGAACTCAATGACGAAACAGGCGAAGCTATAAGAAACAAGGGTGGAGAATTCGGTACTACAACAGGTCGTCCAAGAAGAACAGGCTGGTTTGATGCTGTAATCGTTCGTCATTCAGTAAGAGTAAATGGTCTTGATTCACTTGCAATCAATAAGCTTGATACTTTAAGCAGTCTTGGAGAACTTAAAATCTGCAACGGCTATAAAAAGCCTGATGGTTCTATCATAAAGCATTTCCCTGCATCTTTGGAAGAACTTAAAGAATGTGAACCTGTTTATGAAGTTTCAGAAGGTTTCAGCGAGGATATTTCATCTTGCAGAAGTTTTGATGAGCTTCCAGAAGCTTGTAAGAAATATATTGAAAGACTTGAAGAACTCTGTGAATGTCATATTTCAATGATTGGAGTAGGTCCGGACAGAACTCAGGTTATTGAAAGATAATTTATAATTTTTTGAAAGGACTGATTTTATGAGCAATGAACATAATGGTCTTGATGGTTTGCTTGAAGAAACTACATATGACCCGTCACAGTTCAGAAAAAAATCTCTTGATGATATTCAGGCTCCTGTCCTTGAAGATACGTATACAGGTGGAAGTATAAATCCTTCAAAAGCTTTTGAAGGTCTTACAGCACCTGTTCTTGAAGATACAGATGCAAATTATACAGCCAATTCTAAAAAATCCTTTGAAGGTGTTGAACAGGTTCAGCTTGATGATGCTCCTGCACCTGTACAAAGACCTGTAAGTCAGTTTGTTGACCCAGACCTTGAACGTGCAAAGGCAGAGGGCAAAAAACTTGCTCAACAGAGAAAGGCTGAACCTGAACTGACTGAAGAAGAAAAAGCAAGAAATCGTGAACTTAACGAGCAGTTAAGAATTGCAAGGGATGTTGCTATGGCTCAGAAAGGTTCTAAGCTTGTAATTGTATGTATGATACTCGGAGTTATTTCCACAGTATGCCTTTCTGTCTTTATGAAACTGGAGTTTCAGGAGGGTACTAAAGAACTTTTTAATAAAATTTCCGGTGGTGCAATATATTATAGTCTTATAATTGCAATAGTTTCAATACTTTCTATTATAAGGTCTGAAGGTATAAAGAAATTCTGTTCATTGGTTTTCGGACTTAATACATTGCTTATGCTTTTCCCTGTAAGTACAATGATAACTTCAAAAGTTGATACAACTATGAGTGGAGTTATATATGCAGTTTCCCTTATTATGAGTGGATATGTATGCTATACTATCAGCTCAAATGAAAATGTTGATAAATACTACAAGAAAAAAGAAGATTATTACGGATATTAAAAAATCCTCTATAAATATAACCTGGGAAGATTTATTCTTTTCAGGTTATTTTTTATTGACATTATTGTTTTTTTATAGTATAATATGAAAATGAAAATCAGTTTCAATTTGAAAGGTTGGTTATATGACAGATAATTCAAGAGGATATAGGACAAAACAGAGAGAACTTATATTAAATTATCTTATTGAAAATAAAAATCATCACGTTGTTGCAGAGGATATTGCAGAACATCTTAAAAATCAGGGAAATGCTGTAGGAAAATCAACAGTTTACAGATACCTTGACAAGCTTGTCAATGAAGGAAAAGTAAGAAAATTTTATCACGATGAAGGAAAAAGCTCCTGTTATCAGTATATAGATAGTATAAACTGCAATAATCATTACCATTTTAAATGTATACAGTGCGGACATCTTTTTCACGTCCAATGCAGTCATCTTGATGAAATGGCATCACACATCTATCGAAATCATAAGTTTACTGTTGATTTATGTAAAACTGTTATATATGGAAAATGTGAAAATTGTATTTCTACGGAGGTTTAATATGAAAAAATTCATATCACTTTTTATGTCTGCTGTTATGATATTTATGACAGCGTGTTCATCTTCTGAACCAACTGTTCAGAATGAAAATTCAAATGAAATGCTTAAAATTTCAGCAACTCTTTTTCCTCAATTCGATTTTGCAAGGGCAGTTGCAGGAGATAAAGCAGAGTTCACACTTCTTCTTCCATCTGGTATGAACAGCCATTCCTATGAACCATCACCAGCTGATATTATTGAAATAAACAATTCAGATTTATTCATATATACAGGAGAATATTTTGAAAGCTGGGCAGATGATATAGTATCTGATATAGATACCGATAAAACCAAAGTCCTTGATGTTTCAGAGGGGATTGAACTTACCTGTGCTGAAGAACATAATCACGAACACGAAGAAGAACATCATCATCACGAATATGACCCTCATATATGGACAAGCCCTGTAATAGCTATGGAAATGGTTGATAATATTGCAGACGCTCTTTGTGAAAAGGACTTTGAAAATTCTGATTATTATAGAAAAAATGCTGAAAATTATAAAAAACAACTTGCTGAATTAGATGTTGAAATAAAAGAGGTAGTTCAAAATTCAAAAAGAGATACTATATATTTTGGCTGTGAATTTGCAATGCATTATTTTGTTGAAGAATATGGTATAAATTATGTTTCTGCATTTGATTCCTGTTCAGGAGAAACTGAACCAAGTGCAAAGGTAATGTCAGAAATAATAAGCAGTATGGAGGAAAATAATGTTCCTGTGATATACTATAAGGAAATTTCAGAACCTACAGTTGCAAAGATGATTTCAGAAGAAACAGGGGCTGAAATGCTTATGTTCCATAGTTGTCATAATGTAACTAATGAGGATTTTAAAAATGGTACTACTTATATAGATTTGATGAAACAGAATATTATAAATTTAAAGGCGGGACTTGAATGAATATAATTACAGAAATTTTTTCATACAGCTTTCTTGTAAGAGCTTTATGCGTTGGCATACTGGTTTCACTGTGTTCAGCACTTCTCGGAGTAAGTCTTGTGCTGAAAAGATTTTCAATGATTGGTGACGGACTTTCTCACGTAGGTTTTGGAGCATTATCAATAGCTGTTGCAGTAGGTGCTGCACCATTACAAATATCTGTTCCTGTAGTAATAATATCAGCTTTTTTACTGCTTAGATTGAATAAAAATAGTAAAATGAAGGGAGATTCTGCAATAGCAGTTATTTCCAGCAGTGCTTTGGCGATAGGCGTTATAGTTACATCTCTTACTTCAGGACTTAATGCCGATTTGTGTAACTATATGTTTGGAAGTATACTTGCAATGAGTAAAGGCGATGTTTATTTAAGCGTTGTTTTATCAGTTATAGTACTTCTTATATTTATCCTTTGCTATAATCGTATTTTTGCAATAACTTTTGATGAGGATTTTGCGGCGGCTACAGGAACTCATTCAAATTTCTTTACTATGGTAATAGCAGTTCTTACAGCTGTAACAATAGTTGTAGGTATGCGTCTTATGGGTACTTTGCTTATTTCAAGTCTTATAATATTTCCTGCACTTACATCAATGCGTGTTTTCAGAAATTTTAAAAGCGTTATGATTTCTTCAGCAATTATTTCAGTAGTATGCTTTTTCTTTGGAATTGTAGTTTCATATGCTTACAGCACACCAGCAGGAGCAAGTATTGTTGCTGTTAATCTTGCAGTACTTATAATCTTTACAATAACAGGGAAAATATTAAAAAGATAAACAGGAGGATTTTTTAATGACACAACAGGAAAAATACATTCAGATGACTCAATCACCTGTAGAACCTTTGGTATGCCGTATGGCAATACCTACTATTATATCAATGCTTATCAGTGCACTATATAATATGGCAGATACATATTTTGTAGGTCAGATTGATACACAGTCAACGGCGGCAGTAGGTGTCGCCTTTTCATTTACTTCAATAGTTCAGGCAATAGGATTCTTTTTCGGACACGGTTCGGGAAATTATATGTCAAGAAAGCTTGGCGAAGGAAAATCTGAAGAAGCTTCAAAGATGGGTGTAACAGGCTATACATTATCTATTATAATAGGAACACTTCTTTCTGTTGTATGTATGATATTTATAAGTCCTCTTGCGAAAATTCTCGGAGCAACCGATTCTCTTATTGAACCTACTATAGAAGTCGGAGGCCAAGCGGGTCTTAGGAAGA
>JAZKXQ010000250.1:0-1077 GCA_045611725.1 Oscillospiraceae bacterium | reverse complement strand
TTGATTTCTTTGATGAAGAAAATAAAGCAATTTATCTGAATATGCTTGACCGTGCGATTGAAACGGATAAGGAACAGGAATGTGAAACCTGGCGAAAGATAACTCTTTCTTGTTGTAAAAATGAGAAAGTATGCATAAGAAGTACTGTAAGAATGATAGGAAAAGGCGATAACAGTTGTCTTTTCTATGCAATGATAAGAAATATAACAGCTGAAAGAACTCAGTATGATAAAATTCTTGATAGTGAGAGAAGATTTAAAATGGCAAGTGAACAGGCAAATATATACTATTGGGAATATACAATTGAAACAAAGGAAATGCGACCTTGTTTCCGTTGTATGAGGGATATGGGACTTCCAGCATTGCTTACAAATTATCCGGAACCTGTAATAGAAAATGGA
This sequence comes from Oscillospiraceae bacterium, assembly GCA_045611725.1. Lineage (GTDB taxonomy): Bacteria > Bacillota > Clostridia > Oscillospirales > Ruminococcaceae > UBA5884. The sequence goes on along the minus strand of JAZKXQ010000250.1, from coordinate 676 downwards.
ATTTTCCCCTCCGATTTTGCAGATATGTATCGTGACTGGCATAAACAGATTGAAGAGGGTGTACCTGAACTGGAGGCAATAATACCTCTTACTCCGAACAGAGTGCCTTTCCGTGTAAAATATACAACAGAATTTGATAAAAAAGGCAATCCTGTTAAAGCATATGGTTCAGCAACATTGGTAGTTTGATAAGAATATTAAAAAATCGTCAAATTTCCATCATTTATATTGAAATTTTTTTGATTTTAGTATATAATAGAGTTATTACATTTTTTCCAAAGGAGATATTTTTATATGTACGAAAATTTAATGGATTCAATCGGCTTTGTTGAAAGCTGTGATGCAGAAGTTGGTTCTGCTATGCAGAAAGAACTTGCAAGACAGAAGAGAAATCTTGAACTTATCGCAAGTGAAAATATTGTTTCTCCAGCTGTTATGGCTGCTATGGGTTCTGTTCTTACAAACAAGTATGCTGAAGGTTATCCTTCAAAGCGTTACTATGGCGGTTGTGAATGTGTAGACGTTGTTGAAGAGATTGCTATTGAAAGAGCTAAAAAGCTTTTCGGTGCAAAATTTGCAAATGTTCAGCCACATTCAGGTGCTCAGGCTAATACTGCTGTATACTTTGCACTTCTTCAGCCAGGAGATACAGTTCTCGGTATGAGTCTTGCTGACG
>JAZKXQ010000249.1:0-1812 GCA_045611725.1 Oscillospiraceae bacterium | reverse complement strand
CCCTGTTCTGTAAATCCTCATCGTCACCGTGCCACGCAAGATGGTCATCAACATAGAATATTTTCTGAAGCTCAACCATTTTTTTTATGCTTAAATCAGTTTTGAGAAAATGACTATAAATTTTTTCAGCACTTAAAAATTTAATTTCTTTTTTTAATTCTGCTATATAACTTTGCTGTGCTGAAAATTTTTCTGTGGAAATGCAATCAAGCCCCATATTATTTATTATTCCTGCAACTGCTATATCAGAAGCAAGATTCCAGTAATCAGGATTTTCCATACTTTCAACAAAAAAATGTCTGAAAATGCAATGCATTATAATATGGAAATAGTCATAGCAAACCTGTTTTTTATCTTTTTTGTATTGACGGAAAATATGTTTTATATTATAATACAGATATTTCCCATCAGTAGCATATGAAGGAATATCAGCACTTTTGTTTTCCAGTCTGAAAACTGCCGAATCAAGAAATCTCATATTCATAAGCAATGAATTTCTCGCCATTTTAAGAATATCTTCAGCCAGTTTTTCAGCCTGTTTATTTTTGTTAATATTTTCTGACATAAAAAATCACTTCCTGTTTTTTTGTATATGTACTATATATTAATATATCATATTTTTGATTAATTGTAAATCAAAAGGTTGACAGTAAAAGTTTTCTGTGGGATAATATAAGTAAAATAAATTTAAAGAAGGAATAAAAAATGGGTTTTGAAATAGAAAATGGAGTTTTATATAAATATACAGGGAATGAAACCAATATTGTTATTCCATATGGAGTTACAGCCATTGGGGAATTTTCATTCTGTGAATGTCCAAAGATAAAAACTGTGGAAATTCCGTCATCGGTTACAATTATAAAAAACAAAGCATTTGAAAAAAGAAAAATTCTTGAAAATATAAACATACCTGATTCTGTAACAAGTATAGGAGATAATGCATTTTATGAATGTAGAAGTCTTTCAGATATACAAATACCTGATTCTGTTACTGAAATAGGCGATAATGCATTTTCCTGGTGTAAAAACCTTGTAAACGTAGAACTTCCGGATTCTGTAAAAAGTATCGGCAAAGGCATTTTTCAGCTTTGTTCAAATCTTTCATATGTAAAAATTTCCTCGTCTGTTACAGATATTAAAGATGATACATTTTCAAAATGTTCACATCTGAAAAATATAAAAATCCCCGATTCCGTTAAGAGTATAGGAAACAGGGCGTTTTTGGAATGTACAAATCTTGGTGATGTAAAAATTTTCGATTCAGTTGAAATTATAGGCAAAGAGGCATTTAAAAAATGTACTTCCCTTGTAAGTATAGAAATTCCAGATTCTGTCGCAATTATTGATGATGGAGCATTCGCACAATGTTCAAATCTTATCAGTATAAAAATTCCGTCATCAGTGAAAGTTATAGGAAATAATGCATTTTTGGATTGTAAAAATCTCAAGTATGCAGAAATTTCTGAAAATGTCGAAATTATTGGCGATAATGCATTTTCTGGCTGTTCATCACTTGAAAATATAAAAATCCCGAAATCAGTCAAACAAATAGGTTTAAAAGCTTTTTACTGGTGCAAAAACCTTAAACTTGCTGAAATTTCAGGCTGTGATGTTAATATTTCCCACGAAGCTTTTACAGGTTGCAAAAGTCTTGAAAATCTTGAAATAACAGATTCGGTTGCAGGTATTGAAACATCTGTTTTTACGTGGTGTGAAAATCTTAATATAATTATAAAAAAAGATGATATAAAAATTATAGTAGATACAAGCGATGGAATATGGTATAATATTGACAAGAAAAAAATACTCGAT
>JAZKXQ010000248.1:0-2314 GCA_045611725.1 Oscillospiraceae bacterium | reverse complement strand
CAAGCGTGGATATATCTTCAAAGATGAAGTAGCTGATTTCAGATGATAACTACTTTTTAATTATTTTTTTAGCCATTTTGTTATGGCTTGCTTTGCTATGCATTTTTTTATTTTCTGGAGATTGTATTATTTTTCAAACTTCCTCCTTATTTTTTTAAGCTTTATAGCTGTTATATTAATTATAGTGTATTTTTTCGTCAATGTCAACAAAAAATAAAGTTAGCTATTAGCTAACTTTTATATTGACAAGATATAAAAGTTGTGATATACTTTTAAACAATGCTGAAAAGCATTTTTTTAATACACAATAGTTAGTTAGAGCTAACTTTAAAACAATGCGATATATTCGCTTTATATTTTTAATATTAAGTTAGCGTTGGCTAATAAACGGAGGAATTATGACATTAGCAGAACTTAAATATCTGACTACAATAGATGGATTGTATGATGGGCTGACAGGGATAAAACTGGTAACCATTGCAGAAAAAATAAATGTTACAAAGGTCAGTGTATACAGAGCAGTTGAACGTCTTGAAAATTATGGTTATATAAAACGTGATGAGAAAAACAAGGTTATAATGACAGCATATGGTTATGAACAGCTTGAAAAATATAATCTTATTATCAACTGGATAAGCAGTCATTTACAAAAAATATGCAACGTAAATAGTGCAATTATTCATAATGATACAATGAGTATAGTTTGTGCTTTCAGTGATGAAACCAGAGATGCACTGGCTGAATTTATAAATTTACATTTACAAAAGGAGGAATAAATATGTAAAATTTTTTCAAAAATTACTGTTTCTGATTGTTAGGGAGTTGTTTTCATCTTGTTAATCTTTTGCTATAGGTTTAAAATATTTATTGAAAAATAGTGCTTGACATTTAAAATATTTTATGTTAATATTTTAAATGGAAAAAATCAGGTATAGTTTTGTATATTTGTTAGCATAGACTAACTGAATATTAAAATGTTATCATTATCAATCTATAATAATGATAATGAGTTAGTTTAAGCTAACTAGCATTTAAGATATAAAGTCTGAATTTCAGATTTTAAATAAAATATTTTTAAGGAGTAAAATTCTATGACAAAATTCAAATCGCTTATTTGTGCGTCTGTGTGTCTTTCATTGGTTGCAGGAACAGTTCCTTTCTCAGCTTCAGCTGATGAAAATGGACTTGTATATGGAACAATGAATATTCCATATAATGAATTTTATCAGTCAGAGGGTGTTGGATATGAGGTAGATGCTGTATCATCAGCAACAACATCTAAATGGTGCAATTCAAATCTTACAGCCGGTACATACAATCAAGCCAATGAAGACGGTTCAGGAACAATTCTTGGTCTTACATATTATGTTGGTCTGACTCAGGAAACTCTTGACGCTCTTGGCGATAATAACTATGGATTTACTGCTGTTGATACAGTACCATCTGCATATAAGGAAGTTTCTTTTGATGGCACTTCTGTTATTTTTTCAGAAGTAAAAGGGAATACATCAGATATAAATGCAGTTGCTGAAATTTCAACAAACAGCAGATATGGAGATTATTCTATAAGTGTAAATGCTATAAACAATAAAAATGGTACATCTGATATAGGCACTGTTTATGGTGTAATTCTTAAAACAGAAAGTGGAGAAAGCTATGCAATGCGTCATCTTGAAAATATCTGGAGAGATGAAATAGCATGGTCAAGTGGCTTTGTAACTCAGGAATCTCATGGAAACGCTTTAAGTTATGAAGATTATGTTGGGCTTATGGGTGAAACAATCACTTGTATTACATATATTACAGAAACAGGTTACCATAATCTTGCAACATCTCTTTATGTTCCTGTTAAATTTGATAGTTCAGTAACAGTTGAAAATTCTGATATTAATTCAGGAAAAACAGCTGTAAATGTTTCAGGTTTCCCTGATGATTATGCAAAATCATATTCTGTTGAAGGTCTTGAAGCCTCTGCAACAGATACTGAAATAACATATTCAAATGCAATGCCTGGTTCATATACTCTTACTGTAAGTGATGCAAATGGAATTTATTCAGATATTTTATCAAGCTTTACTCTTACAACAGATGAAAATCCGGCAGTATATGGTGAATATCAGCTTGTAAAATCAGAAACTGCAACAGATGAGCAGTTCAGCAACTATCTTGCTAACATCTCAATAGTAAATGTTAATGGTACTGATTATAAAGCATCAGGTAAAAAATCTGTTAAGATTATAAATGAAGATGGTACAATCAATCTTGAAATTGCAAACTCAAATGGAGATTTAATATTTAATGGTGCAGGTATTTA
>JAZKXQ010000247.1:0-2727 GCA_045611725.1 Oscillospiraceae bacterium | reverse complement strand
AATGATAAAAAAGTAATCATAGTTGATGGTACTTCTCCCCATATATTTGACCCAGATTATCCTGCTGTATCACAGGAAATAATTAATCTTGGAGAATGTTGGAATAAATCTCTCATACAGAAAAATTCCGATGTAATAAGATACTGTTCAGACGAAAACAAAGCCTGTCATAAAAAATCTGCAAGATATATAAAAGCAGTTTCGCAAATTAACAGTGACATTTTTGATATTTCTTCAAAGGCTTTGAAAACTTCAAAGCTTTCAGCCTATAAAGACAGATTATGCAAGAAAATATTTTCATCTGTTTCTGAAAACGCAAATGGAATAATTGAGTATAAACAACTCTCGGCTATGACTTCAGACGGCTATATAACTCATAATATTGATGAAAGTTATACAGTATTCGCTGTAAAAGATAATTATTTTTCTGGAGCAGATTATCTCCTTAAAGCAATTACAGAATATGCCTGTGATAAAAAATTCAATGTAATTGTCAGCAAATTTTCTCTTATTTCCTTTGAAGTATATGAACATATTCTGATACCCGAACTTAAAATTGCATTTCTTACTGATAACTTTATAAATCATCTTGAACTGAAAACAGATAATCAGATAAACTTTGCAAGATTTTATGAAAAAGAAATACTTGACAGATTTAAAAACAGAATAAATTTCAATAAAAAAGCCGTTTCAGAACTTCTTAAAGAAACTGCTGTAACAATTGATACTGCACTTTCAATACACGACCAGCTTGAATTAAGCTATATAAATGCTGTTGATTTTAAAAAGCTTAATAAAATTACTGAAAAACTTATAAATGAAATAGATAATCTTTAATTAAAAAGGCGAATATCAAAGAATATTCGCCTTTTTAAGTTATTTCTCTCCCAGATATTGAACAAGTGATGAATATATTGTAAATGCTGTTTTATTCTGATATTCTTCAGTTTTCAGAAGTTCTGATTCTTCCTCATTTGACATAAAACCACATTCAACCATAACAGTTGGATTTTCAGAAAAATAACATAAAAACAATTCTTCTCCACATTGTTTTATTTCCCTGTCGTTGTATGGCTGTATGTAGTTTTTGAAATTATTTTGCAGAATACCTGCAAGTCGTTCACTATCGGGGTGAGTAAGAGAATAAAACATCTGAGCCCCTTTATATTTGCTGTCAGTAAACTGATTCTGATGAATTGAAATACATACTGCATTGTCATACTTATTAAAAAGTTCAAGTCTGTTATCCATATCAGAGCTTTTCTGATTAGCAATCCCTTCAATGCCTTTATCGTGAATTGAAGTATCTGTTTCTCTTGTCATTTCAACCGTATAGCCCGAAGATACAAGCATATCCCTTAAAGTAAGTGCAATATTGAGATTTATATTCTTTTCGGGAACTCCGTCAGCATCACTGCAACCGCCGTCCATACCTCCGTGACCGCTGTCTATAACTATAATTGGCATATCATTTTTAGGAGTTGCTGATGCTGGAGCTGTCAATTCAACCTTTTTAACACCATAAGCAACTGCCACACAGCATAAAGACAATCCCAGCACAAGACATACTGTTCTGTTAAAATATTCACCCTTTCCAAATTTTTTCTTATGTTCTTTCATATAATATGCTCTCCCCTTTATACTTTTATAATAATTATTATGATTTCAGGACGGCTTATATTCATTGACAAAAAATATTAATAGTTGTATAATTATATTTGTACCCTTTATAAATTTAACAGGATATAATTTTGCCTTAATATGTTTGATATTAACTATTACGGGATTTCTCTATATGACAAATGAATTTAAAATAAAAGGAGGTTAAATTTTTTATGATTAATCACGCTGAAAAAGCAAAAGAGCTTTTTCTTGAAGGTTATAACTGCTCTCAGGCTGTATTTTCTGCTTTTTGTGATATTACAGGAATTGATTTTCAAACAGCTCTTAAAATATCATCATCTTTCGGTGGTGGTATGGGAAGAATGAGAGAGGTCTGCGGTGCTGTAAGCGGTATGTTTATGGTTGCTGGTATTCTTTATGGATATGATGCACCAAAGGACAATATTTCCAAAACTGAACACTATAAAAGAATACAGAAACTTGCAGAAGATTTTAAAAAAGAAAATAAGTCCATAGTCTGCCGAGAAATTCTTGGGACTGAGGGAAAAGATAATAATTATGTTCCATCTGAAAGAACTGAACAGTATTATAAAAAACGTCCCTGTTCTGAACTTGTTTATCAGGCAGCAGAAATAATGGATAATTACATTAAGGAGTATGGTTTAAAATGAAAATTGCAGTAACTTATGAAAGCGGTCAGATTTTTCAGCATTTCGGTCATACCGAATTTATGAAAATCTACAATGTTGAAAATAACAGCGTTGTATCATCGGAATTAATGTCAACTATGGGAAGCGGTCACGGAGCTTTGGCAGGATTTCTTAAAAATAATAACGTTGATGTACTTATCTGCGGTGGTATAGGCGGAGGAGCTCAGATGGCTCTTGCACAGGCTGGTATAAAGTTATATGGTGGGGTAAGTGGTGACGCTGATAAGGCTGTTGAAGCACTTCTCAGCAATACTCTTGCATATAATCCTGATGTAAAGTGTAACCACCACGGACATTCAGAAAGTCACACCTGCGGTTCGCACGGCTGTGGAAACGGAAGCTGTCATTAATACAAAAAGACTGTATAGTTCAAAAGCTATACAGTCTTTTTAAT
>JAZKXQ010000246.1:0-3502 GCA_045611725.1 Oscillospiraceae bacterium | reverse complement strand
CTGACTACGTTAAGAACATGATCACTGGTGCTGCTCAGATGGACGGTGCTATCTTAATCGTAGCTGCAACTGATGGTGTTATGGCTCAGACAAAAGAACACATCTTATTATCCCGTCAGGTAGGTGTACCTTACATCGTTGTATTCATGAACAAATGTGACATGGTAGACGATGAAGAATTATTAGAATTAGTAGAAATGGAAATCACAGAACAGTTAGAAGAGTACGGATTCGTTGATTGCCCAATCATCAGAGGTTCCGGTTTAAGAGCTCTTGAAGATCCAAGCGGCCCATGGGGCGACAAGATTATGGAATTAATGGCTGCAGTTGATAGCTTCATTCCAGATCCAGAACGTGCTACAGATAAGCCATTCTTAATGCCAGTAGAAGACGTATTCACAATCACAGGTCGTGGTACAGTTGCTACAGGTAGAGTTGAAAGAGGTCAAATCAACGTTAACGAAGAAGTTGAAATCGTTGGTCTTACAGAAGAAAAGAGAAAGGTTGTTGTTACAGGTCTTGAAATGTTCAGAAAGCTCCTCGACTACGCTGAAGCTGGTGACAACATCGGTGCTCTCCTCCGTGGTGTTCAGAGAAGCGACATCGAAAGAGGTCAGGTTCTTTGTAAGACAGGTTCTATCAACCCACATACAAAGTTTGCTGGTCAGGTTTACGTTCTTAAGAAAGAAGAAGGTGGACGTCATACTCCATTCTTCAACAACTACAGACCACAGTTCTACTTCAGAACAACTGACGTTACTGGCGTAATCTCACTCCCAGCTGATAAGGAAATGTGTATGCCTGGCGATAACGTATCAATGGACGTTGAACTCATCACTCCAATCGCTATCGAAGAAGGTCTCCGTTTCGCTATCCGTGAAGGTGGCCGTACAGTAGGTTCAGGCGTTGTTACAAAGGTTAACGAATAATTTTTGAATCGCTTGATTTAAGATATAAAAAAAGAGTCACTCACATTCTTAATGTGGGTGACTTTTTGTTTAAGGAGGTTTTTATATGGTTTTTACTGTAGATGTAGGGAATACAAATATAGTCCTTGCAGTTTATGAAAATGATAAAATACTTTTTTCTTCAAGATTATCAACAGACCATTCAAAAATGGCAGATGAATATGCAGTAATGTTTATGGGGATTTTAAATCTCAATAATTGCTCACCGGATAATTTTGATGGAGCAATAATTTCAACAGTAGTTCCTCAGCTTAAACCTGTATTGAAATCAGCACTGGAAAAACTTTTGAAATGCGATGTTATGGTTGTATCGGTTAATGATATGAAAACAGGATTGAATATGCTTATAGATAATCCATCTGTTGCTGGTGATGACCTGATATGTGGAGCAGTTGCAGTAAAAAATAAGTATACAAGTCCCTCGATAATTTTTGATTTGGGAACAGCTACAACCATAGTTGCCATAGATAAAGACGGAAATTACACAGGCGGTTCGATAATTCCAGGGGTAAATGTTTCTTTAAGCACTCTTTGTGGCTCTACGGCACAGCTTCCACATATAAATCTCAATGAAGAAGTTGTAGATGTAATAGGAAAAAATACCATTTCAGCAATGCGTTCAGGTAGTATTATAGGTACAGCCTGTATGATGGACGGAATGATAGACAGATACAGGAAAATTCTTGGAGAAGATGCAGTTGTTATCGCAACGGGTGGTTTATCTGGGATTATAGTTCCTCATTGTCGTAATGAAATAATATACGATAAGGATTTGCTTTCTGACGGACTTTATTATTTATACAAGATGAACAAAAAATAAATTGGAAAAAACAAGAAATACACAATATTCTTTATAATTTTTTAGTCAATTTGCACAAATCGGACGATTTTTTTTATTTTGTCATTTATTACAAGATACCTTGATTTTTAAATATGTATGTAGTATAATAGTTATAGTAGGCTTAGTGTAACCTCATTAAGTCTGCTATATCGTTTATGCGTTGATATAATGTGAAATTCTTTGGCGTTTTGAACGAGTATATTATTTTCAGGAGGTCAAAATGGAATTTCATCATATATCTGTAATGCTTAATGAATGTATTGAAGGACTTGCTATAAAATCTGACGGAATTTATATCGATGGCACAGCTGGTGGTGCAGGACATTCTCTGCATATTGCCCAGAAGTTATCAGATAATGGCAGACTTATAGCTCTTGACAGAGACCCTGACGCAGTATTGACAGCTACTGAACGTCTTAAAAATTATCCTGCACAGGTTGTAAAGTCAAATTTTTCAGAAATGCATTCAGTAATTTCAGATATGGGAATAAAAGGCGTTGATGGAATACTTCTTGATTTGGGAGTATCCTCTCATCAGCTTGATACTCCTGAAAGAGGCTTTTCCTATAAATATGACGCACCACTTGATATGAGAATGAGTCAGTCGGGTTTGAGTGCATACGATATAGTAAATACATATTCAGAGGAAATGCTTTCTAAAATATTATTTGAGTTTGGCGAGGAAAAATTTGCGAGAAAAATTGCATCATCAATAGTGTCACAGCGTTCTGAAAAGCCTGTTAAAACTACTCTTGAACTTGCTGAAATAGTAAAGTCGAGTATTCCTGCAAAATTCAGACGTGAGAAAAATCCGTGCAAAAAGACATTTCAGGCTATAAGAATTGCAGTAAATGGAGAGCTTGACCATCTTTCAACAGGTCTTGACAATGCTTTTGAATGTCTTAATAGTGGAGGCAGACTTGCTGTAATTACATTCCATTCAATAGAGGATAGAATTGTAAAGCAGAAATTTGCATCGTGGTGCAAGGGGTGTATATGTCCTCCAGATTTTCCTGTGTGTGTATGTGGTAAAAAGCCTCTTGCACATCTTGTAAACAGAAAACCTGTAACTGCGAGTGAAGAAGAACTTGCAGTTAATAACAGAAGCAGAAGTGCGAAGCTCAGAATAATAGAAAGGAATTAGGTGTTGTTGAATGGCATTGCCCGATATTGCATATAAAGTTAATACTGACAACGCTGATGATTTTGAAAACGAGGTCGCTGAAAGAGAGCGTAATATATCTGTAAAAAATATAGACCAGAGAGGTGCTGCCGTAAAAGTGTTTTTTATAGCAGTATCCACATTGTTTCTGTTGTGCTGTTTTATATATGCCAAAGTAGAAGTAAATGAAGTTTATAATGATATAGCACTTGAAAAGAAAAATATCGAGTTGCTTAAAAGCGAAAATGTAAGATTACAGTCAGAAGTGGAAGCAAAAATGTCTATGAAAAATATAGAAGATTATGCAGAAAACGTTCTCGGACTTGAAAAGCTTGAGAAATCACAGACTGTTTATATGGAAGTTCAGTCAGATAGTGTAATTGAAGTTGTTGAAGAAGAAACAAATTTATTTGTTATAATCAGAGATGAACTTGACAGTATGCTGGAATATATTTTCGGATAATTCATATATTTTATATATGAATATCCTGTTATCCTTTAATTTATTTCGGCTGATATTAAGAAGAATTA
>JAZKXQ010000245.1:0-3408 GCA_045611725.1 Oscillospiraceae bacterium | reverse complement strand
AGCCATATCACTGTAACCGCTGAAATCGAAATAAATCTGCATTACATAAGCTACAGCCCCTAACCAGCAGGTAAGTATTCCTAAATCATTATCTGTAAGTGCGAACATTTCGTCAGCTGTATATCCGACTGTATTGGATATTAATATTTTTTTTGAAAGTCCGATAATAAATCTTTTTATTCCGTCAGCAGTTTTCTGAACTGTAATTTCTCTTGAATCAATCTGCTGAGCAACATCATAGTATTTTACAACAGGCCCCGCAATAAGCTGAGGGAAAAGAGATATATAAAGAAGTACGTTTGAGAATTTTTTCTGAACGAGAGATTTATCCCTATAAACATCTATTACATAAGACATTATCTGGAAGGTGAAGAATGAAATTCCTATAGGAAGCTTTATATCGGGAACAGGTATATTTAATGATAAAACTGAATTTATTGTTTCTGCAAAGAAACCTGAATATTTAAATATACAAAGTATTAAAAGATTGAATATAACAGAAAGTATCAGAAAAAGCTTGTCTTTTTTCTGATATTTGTCTATCAGCAGTCCAAAAATATAATTTACAGTAACTGATAATATCATAAGGAAAACAGTTACAGGTTCGCCGAAAGCATAGAAAATGATACTTGATATAATAAGGAGAATATTTTTTGATTTTACAGAGGGCAATATAAGATAGAGTATGTAAACAATGGGAAGAAATATAAATAAAAATACAGTTGAACTGAATACCAAATTGTACCTCCTTAGTATTAAAATAAGGGACGTTAATTCGTCCCTTTATTTTATCATTTTTAATAAATTTTGTCAATGTTCTGCACTTATAAAAGCAGAATAAAGTATAATTACACTATTGGTTACATCATTAACCAATACTGCTTTTATGCCGTTGCGTTCAGTATAATCAAATGTACTGAAATCATAGTTATCAAAATTCAGTTTTTGATAATCAATAATATAATTTTTTATGCACAATTCAAATATTTCTTGCTGTTCTTCATTAATTTCGCATTTTTGAGAGTAATATTCATTAAAATCTTTATCATTCAGTGTAAAGCTTATACATTTAAAATCATTTATTGTATCATATTTATATTTGATATTTTCTGCACTGGGTGGCAATTGTGATGGAAAAACATCAGGAGAACGCCATTCATTAAGAAATTCAGAATAATTATTGTAATTAGTTTTTGGTTTGTTTCTTATATATAAATCTGTTGTTGTAAAAATTAATAATAAAGATGAAACTATAGAGAAAATTTGGAAAATATTTTTCATACTATGATTTAATTAGCAAGAACTATACCTATATTTACAATAAATCCGTTTTCAACATAGAAATACATATATCTGTCATCAATCTGATACTGATAATTTGAACCGTTTATGGAATATCCCTCTCCATAGATTGCAAGAGCTTCTTCAACAGCCATTCCTACTCTTGCACCTTTTACAGTAGATACAGCGTCTGTTGAAAATTCTATTGAAACAACATAATCATTTTCACCATCGGGATATGTATATATAGTGAAACCATCATATATAAATTCTTTATCATTACCATCATAATAACAGCTTGGAGCAGAATTTGTTTCGAGAGGTTCTCCTATTTTTGCCTTTACATCGTTGATATGTTCATCAAGATTTATTATCTGACCATTATATTCAAAAACAAGGTCATCTGTAGTAAATTCTCCATCAGATTGAGTTTCTGTAATTGATTCAGTAATCTCAATGGCAGGAGTTTCCTCTGCAATATTATTTTCAGTAATTTTATTACTCTGCTGTTCTGTAATTTTTTCTGTTTCCCTGACAGTAGTTTCTTTTATTTCCGTTGATAATATTTTTTTTGTTACCTTTTCAGAAGCTGAAGTTATAGCCACAGCATCTGAAATATCATTTTTATCAGCTTTGCAACCTGTTAAGGATAATGCAAGAGCTGAAACTAAAAGAGTTAAAACAAGAGTTTTTTTCATATTAATTCACCTTTCATAATTCTATGTTTTTAAGGGTATTAGTGCATATAAATCCATTACTTGTATTTATATAAGCATTTATATTATAATTTCCAGAGGGAATTGTTTCGGGATTTATATATAATGAATACCCATAGTCATACTGTTTTGTATCTTCAAGAAGTTCAGCCTCATAAACAGGAAAAGCCTCAAAGCATAAAACAGTTTCTTTATTTTCAAGAGTAACATATATTTCGGAATTGTTTTCAAAATATTTTTTATCAAGCTTTCCGTATATCTTTAAAAGACCATCTTTTTCAATTGTAAAACAGGAATTTTCCTCACTTGTGTCAATTGAGGCTGATATATCTATATTTCTTGATGGAGATTCCATAACAGGAGCTTTTTCTGTTAAATCATCAAGATTTCTCTCAACAATTTCAAATATTGCAAGATTTGTTCCATTTTCGGAAATTAAATTCATTTTATATGGAATTTCTCTTGAAAATAATGCTCTGTTTGTATTCTCGGCAAAAAAAGGATACAATGAACGACCAAAAGAATCCCTGTACATTACTATATTGTTTTGAGCATTTTTATTCTGGGTTTTTATAAGCATATCATCTGAATTTTTAAAATTAGAAATATATTCAAATGAATAGTCAATATCATAGATAATCTGTTCACTTAAATTATCAAAGGACGGAAAAAGCATTGAATCAAGGTCACCATTCCAGATAATTTCAGATTTATATGGAGTGGAAATATAATTGTTATGTTCAAGGCTGAATTTGTCCATTATTTCATTGTATACAAGCAATGCACCTTCATTTGTCCAGTGAGAATCTCTTGTATGGTATAAAATATTTTCGTGATTGTTAAACAGTGATACAATATCAATGTAATTTACAGAATATTCCTGTAATTTCTTGTTAAGCATTTCAAGATTGCTTTCAGATGTTGAGTTAATATATCTTAGTGGCATATATTGAGGATACACAGTATTTTTATTAGGAGCAGTTATAAAAATAAACTGACTGCCATTATTGATACAATATTCCTGCATAAGAGATAAAGTCTTTACAGTATTGTTTATTCTGCGTTCAGACATTTTATTATTTCCTGTATAATCATCAAGAGTATCTGAAAAGTAAAGCCAGTTATCTTTTCCGACAATTACCTTTTCATTTGATGAGGTTTTCAGAAAAACAGATTTTATAATACTGTCAGCAGTTACAAGATTTTCTCTGAAAGCAAAATGTTCTGAAAAATATGTTTCAAACTGAGATGACCACTCAAAATTTATATTTCCATTTTCGTCCATAATAGAGGGCATTTCTGAAAGTCTACGATTTTCTTTTGAAGTATCATTCTTTGTAAATGGCATAAATGCAAGAGGAATAATACAAATGGCAAAGAATAATACTATATAAATAATACTTATATTTTT
>JAZKXQ010000244.1:0-3897 GCA_045611725.1 Oscillospiraceae bacterium | reverse complement strand
TCATCAAAATGGCAATCCTGCATAGCAGACATTGAAAGAATTTTAGCTGATACAGCTGGAGAAACGATAGCAATATCCATATTGAAATCTGAAAATTTTCCATAAAGAGCTATAATATCGGTATAAGCAATAGAAGCACCAGCCATAGCAAAAGATGAAGAACCTGAAACAAGAACATCAACAGCCTTTCCAGTAATTGCATTGGCAAGTTTTTTGCCTATTGCACGGAGAGTAAGAGCATAAGCGTCAATAGCCTGATTCATAACAGCTTCATAAGAAGTTGAAATAAGTCTGCCAAACTTGTCAAGAACGATAGTTTCAGATGATTCATTAATAGAAGTTACAGGGAGAGAAGTTCCCTGAGCAACAGCTGTTCCATACTCATCGGTTTCAGAAACCGTAAAACCTCTGTATGTACGGGAAGAAGAAATAGTTTTAACAGCAACAATACTTTCAAGGATTGAATCAGACATACCCTGCTTAATGGCTCTTGAAACAAATTCAGGGAAAAGCACAGCACTTTCAGTAGATGTAAAGAATTTTGAAACCTTGTCGCAATTTTTACCATTAACTTTTATATCAAAGCGTTTAAGCTGACGCTCATAAGCGTCAAGACCATCAAGAGCAGTATTTTCATAATTTGCTGATGGGTCAAGCTCCTCAAGAGCCTGAATGAATGATTTTCCTGAAAGATTATAAAGACCTTTTTCGAGTCTGACATTATTATACATAAATAAAACCTCCAAAAATTAAATATTATTTGTAACTGCATTACGCAGTTCAATTTCATAAGCCTGAGCATTTTTAAGACGAGCCTCAGCGAGTTCAACCTCGTCCTGAAGATTGATATTATCCCATATTACTTCAACATCAGCCATACTTCCGTTAAGACGGAGAAAAGCACAGGCAATTTGTTTTATAACGGGATTAAGCAGACGGCGATAATATTCCAGTTCAGAAGTAAGAATATCAGCCTGTTGCGAGGACATACGTTCAGTTGATGACCAGTTAAGCCCCAGAAGAAATGGTGGAACAGAAAGCTTTGATATAAGCTGTTCAAGGAGCTGACGGACAGGAATTTCAGTGTCAATAAGTTCATTTTCAGCACCAATTACCTTTATATCAACATCTCCAACAGCAATAAAATCCTTGACAGAGCCATTTTGTGAGGAATTCATACCCTCTGACCATTCTTTAGCAATCTGTAAAGCCCTTTCCTTAGCAGAAGTCCTGTCGGAATTATCTCCCGAGGGCTTATAAGTAACAGCATATCTGACATTTCCGACACGGTCATAATTCTGCCCTATACATTCATAAATACGCATAAGCACCGAGCTGAGTGACGGAAGACCTCTCAAAAGAGAATTTCCATAAATCTGACCGTTGACGGGATTTAAAGCAGAAAACAGTATTCTTTCGGGATTAGGAACAGGCATTGATTTTCCATTCTGATTTTTAACAAGGAAAATCCTGCTGAATGGCTCATTACCATTTTTCACCTCAACATTTGAAATATCGGCATTAAAAAGACCTGCAATCTGCATAGTATTTTCATCAATAACAATTTCACCGACAGCATTTCCATAAGTTATAAGGCTGTCAAGATAAGAATCAGTAAATGATGAAAGGGATTTTGAGGAAATCCCCACAGGAATATTTTCAAAGAAATAATCAAGTTCGTCCTGCATAGCCTCATCACTGCATTTAAGGGAATAACCTCCTGTAAGACGGACAATTTTGGATATAGCTGCGTCAATTATGGGAACAGCATACCTTAAACTGTCATAAAGATTTTTTTCAAAGGGGTCAATACGGAAACCGTATGGAATAAAGGTAGAATTACGTTCAGACTGAACGAGCATACCACCATTATTTTTAACAGGCTTGTCACGGGTAAAAATACCCATTAAAAAGCACCTCCTGAATTAATAGATTGAACGAGTTTTATGTACGCTCAGCAGAAACCACAAAGAAACCATCGTCATTGGAATTGCAGTCATCAAGAGCAGTACTTACAAAATAGCGTATATCGTCCATAGCGTGGTCATTTTCCTTTATAGGAACATCATAATTAACCTTATCATTCCATTGATAGAGAGAGAATTCTCTTATAGTATCCTTACAGGACAGAGAAAACATAATTTTTTTCTGCTTTATGGCGTCACTTACACGCCTTATCCCTGTAATTACATCATTATCAGCTTTTTTAACATTAAATCTGTTATGACGTCTGATACATTCAATAAAACTTGCAGCCGATGGGTCAGCAATGATATAATCAATATCAAAACCGAGAGCAAGATTTTCAAGTCCTGCATAATGCTCCTCATCAGTTCTGGAGATACCCTCACGCCTTGAGTCATAATAATATTCTTTAAGCCTGTACCAGATACCGTCAGAAAATCCCCATAATCCGAAAGATGAAGGGTTAACAGTACCATAATCGCAGGAAATAATAAAGCGAGAGCATTTCGGAGCATCGGAAAAGAAATGAACATTGCTGTCAACCATAGGATACACAAGACCAGAGGAAACAGTCCATTTACCGAGAATAAATCTTTCATAGAAAACGCCTGAATAAAGCCTTTTATAGCGTTCTCTGATACTATCGGACAACGAGGGGTTATCGTCCATAGTAAAATGAAGGTAAAGAGCATTCTTGCTTTTAGCCTTTTTAATCCATTCGCAGTAGAACCAATGATAAGGATTTTCGGGATTGCAGTTGAACCACATTTTTGAATTTGCTACGGAACATCTTGCAAGAGCCTGTTCAACGAATGAACGAGGCATAAGAGCGACCTCATCGAAGAAAACTCCACAAAGAGTGATACCCTGAATGAGTGAAGCAGAAGCCTCATCTTTACCCCCGAACATATAAAAACGGTTAGTGATACCACATAAGCGAATATCGATATAATTCTTGCTTACTTTTTCAATGCAGGTAAAACCGAGCGTACCGAGAATGTTAACGAGGGGAGTTATAACATTTCGTCTAAGAGAAGTAATAGTCTTACCACAGAAAGCGAAAGAACCGTTTTTAAAGCTTGTCATAGACCAGGAAACAAAGCCTATTGACATAGAAAGTGTTTTACCACTTCTTACAGCACCGTCACAAATTACAGCGTCATAATTTCTGTATTCGGGAGAATTCCACCATTTAACAGCAAGAGATTGCTTTGGAGAAAATTTATTCAGCCTCATCAGATTCCACCTGACCTTCAAAACGCAAAGCATTTATAAGATTTTCAGCGTTATTGAATTCAGAAGATTCCTTTTCGCAGATGATAAGCTTTTCCATAGCTTTAAGACGGTCAGCAAATTTTATTTCTATGCCTCCACCTTTAATTTTTTTAATTTCAGCGACATTGAAAAGGTCAAGACGGGAAATTTCATCTGGGGAAGGAAATTCATCGGAACAGGCAAGAAGCACAGCGTCATTGATACTACCGAAAGCGATTCTCTCAAGACCTGCAGAAACGAGCCTTGAAACAGGCTGACCGATAATATTCTGTAATTTCTGAAGTCTTAACTGACAAGCAGAATTTTCAAGAGTCTGAAGTCCATCAACAAGAGCAGTCGAGGGAGGAAAACCTGCTTTAACAGCAGCTTCATAAACATTACCAAGTTTAAGGTAATAATAGCAGAAAACTCTGCGTTTTTCATTGATTTCTTTTGTAGATAAGGACATAAAAAACCTCCTATAAAAATGAGATACGATAAAACACCGTTCACTAATACAGCATTTGTGAGGTTTTTTTGCCCTAAAACAGACAAAAAAATAAAAAAAATTTTATTTTTTTCAAATAAAATTTTTATAAAGCAAACTATCAGGATTGTTTTTGTCCGAAAAAACATAATCTAAACAAAATAAGATAAATTCAAGTCGGATCGTAGCCA
>JAZKXQ010000243.1:0-8033 GCA_045611725.1 Oscillospiraceae bacterium | reverse complement strand
AGATATAAGTAATCCACTTAACAAAGACATTATCCAGTTTCTGAAAAAAGAATTTCAGATTCAGATTTTTAACAGCAATAATCAACAGGAATTTGATTCTTTGCTTGAACTCAGCAACTTTGAACTTGTCTTTGTATCTCTTATCAATATGGACGAGGATTTGAAAAAGCTTCTGTATCATATCAAGAGAAAGCATAACCGTACAAGCGTTCTTACACTTGGTGCTGAGTATGAAACAAATCCTCTTGAGGATTTGTATCACAGTACGCTTATTGACAATATTCTCCGTCCTGCAAACAATGGTGCAATTCTTGGAAGATGTAAGGAAGCTATCCAGAAAAGAAAGGCTATGAAATTTGACAATATAAAAACAAATATCTTCAATAAGCCAATACAGACAAAGAGCATACTTCTTGTAGATGACAGCCAGATTGTTTTAAGAAATATAAAAGCCATACTTGACCATCAGTATGATGTTTCAATGGCTATTGACGGTTCACAGGCACTTATGATACTCGGAAGAAAGAAAATTGACCTTATACTTCTTGACTATGATATGCCTGTAATGGACGGTAAACAAGTTTTCAAACTTATCAAGGCAAATCCCGACCTGTGCAATATTCCTATAATATTCCTTACAGGAACGGATACTGCTGAAAAGGTGCTTGATATTTTAAGTCTTAAACCGGAAGGATATATTCTCAAGCCACCGGATACTGATAACTTTATAAGCAGAATTGAAGCTCTGATAGGAAGATAAAGGATAAAATTATGTTTAATATATTAAGACTTCAGATTGGTTCTTTACTTGTAATGATATATGTCGCCTTTATATATTTCAGTACAAAACGTCAGAAGTCACTTCAGCATTTCCTGTTTACAAGTCTTATAATTTTTTCAACGACAAACGTTGTTTCTGAAATTTGCAAAGTATATACCGTTGTTAACATTGAAACAATTCCTGTTCAGATTGTTAATCTATCCCACATTGTGTTTATGGAAAGCATACTCATTTCGGTTTTTATCAGCTTTATATATGTTTGTTATATGATTAAACCAATTCCTGACAAAAAAGGGTTAAGGCTTCTTATACTTATTCTTATTGTTACTATGGTTTTAATAGCTGTTACACCGATACACTATAAAACGGAAAATGTTGTTATAAATTACAGCTATGGGACTTCCGTAAGTATTGCATATCTTTCAGTGGCATTTTTCCTGCTTCTTACTGTAATTTCAGTTGTTATGAAATATAAGGAAATACACTATAAGAAAAGAAAACCTATCATCATAGCACTTATATTTGAAAGTGTATCATATCTTGGACAGTTTTTTATTGAAGGCTCTCTTACTACAAGCATAGGTACAACACTTCTTGTACTTTCATTCTATCTTACTCTTGAAAGTCCGGATATACAACTTATCAAACAGCTTTCAGATGAAAAAGAAAGAGCTGACCACGCAAATAAGGTAAAAACAGAATTTTTAAGAAATATGTCACACGAAATCCGTACTCCTATAAATACGATAGTAGGAATGAATGAAATGATAATCCGTGAAAGTAATCAGAAGGAAATAATAGAATTTGCACAGGATATAAAAAATTCTTCAAAACTTCTGCTTTCGATTATCAATGACATACTCGATTTTTCAAAAATTGAATCTGGAAAAACGGAACTGGTATGTGTTGAATATAATCTTAGAAATCTTCTCCACGATGAATATGTAATGTTTTCAGCAAAAGTTAAAAACAAAGGGCTCACTCTTAATTTTGATATAGCTCCTGAAATTCCCTGTCATCTTAAAGGCGATGATATGAGAATAAAACAGATTCTTACAAATATTATAAACAATGCCGTAAAATATACACAGCAAGGTGAAATAACCGTCAATGTAAAACTTGTTTCTTTAGAGGGTGAAATAGCAAAGCTTTTCTTTAGTGTAAAAGATACAGGTGCAGGTATAAAGGAAGAAGATATTGCAAATCTTTTTGAAGTATTCAAGAGAATTGATGAGGAGAAAAACAGAAATATTGAAGGTACAGGACTTGGACTCAATATTGTTATAAATCTTCTTAAACTTATGGGAAGTACTTTAAATGTTGAGAGTGAGTATGGAAAAGGTTCTGAATTCTTTTTCTATCTTGACCAGCCTGTTGTATCAGATGAAAAAATCGGGAATTTTTCTGAATTTAATAAAAATACAGATACTTCTGACATTGTTATATCTTCACTTACAGCTAAAAATGTTACAATTCTTGTAGTTGACGATAATCTTATGAATCTTAAAGTTATAAGAAGTTATCTCAATAAAACAGGTATCGTTCTTCACGAAGCTGATAGTGGTATGAAATGCTGTGAACTTGTAAAAGAGAATAAGTATGACCTTATACTGATGGACCATATGATGCCAGAGATGGACGGCGTTGAAACCTTTAAACGCTTAAAGGAAATGGAAAATAATTTAAGCATTGATACTCCGGTAGTAATGCTTACTGCAACGGCAGTTTCTGGAATGAAGGAATATTTTATAAAGGAAGGGTTCTCTGATTATATTACAAAACCTGTAAATTCGGAAACTCTGCTTAATACAATTGCAAAAATGATTCCTGAAAAGACAAGCTGTCAGCAGAAAGAGGCAAACAAGAATATTGAAATACCTGTAATAGATGGTATGGATATGGCATATGCAAAAATTCATTTCACAGGCGATGAACAGTTGTACGAAGCTATAAAGACTTTCAAAAAATTCTCTGACACTGAAATATCACAGCTTGAGAGTTATTATTCAGAAAATTTCACTGAGGAAACTCTTGCATCATATCGTATAAAAGTTCACGCAATGAAAAATTCAGCTGCTATTATAGGAATTATTCCTCTGGCAGGTATGGCAAAAATGCTTGAAAATGCAGCAGTAAAGCAAAATACTGAGGCAATACATAAGCTTCACCCTATATTCGTAAGGAAATGGAATGATTATAAAATTATTCTGAAAGATTTCTGTAATGACGAAGATGATGAGGAAAAAATTTCAGCTGAAACAGATTCTGAAACAATAGAACAGCTTATTTCAGCTTTATATCAGGCAGCTCAGGATATAGACCTTGGATTGCTCGATGATATAATGAAAGAGCTTAATTGCTATAAATTTGAAGGCGATAAAAAAGAACTGATTGAAAATTTAAGTAAAGCTGTTGATTTGTTTGATGTTGATGAAATACAATCTATTATCGACAAATACAACACAATCAATGCATAAAATTAACCGGTTCATTATTGATGAGCCGGTTTTTTGTCAGAATGATTTTGATACAAAAATTAATACTAAAAGGAATGAGGTTATATGTTAAATATTCCGCATATAATACGACTTGAAATAGGTTGTCTGCTGATAATTGTATATATTGCACTTAATTATTTTACTGTAAAACGTCAGAAAAATCTTCAGCATAAGTTATTTAAAGCCCTTATAATCACAACATTTATTAATCTTTTCTTTGATATTATTACGATATATACAGTAAATAATTTGTATACTGTTCCACCGTGGATTAACCGTTTATGTCATAATATTTTTATTATGAGTATGCTTGTTGACCTGTTTATAGTTTTTATATATACAAGCATTATTATAAATCCACAGCTGAATAAGAATAATATATTCATTATAATGACTTTTCTTGGAATTATACTGATAGCTGCAGCAATTCTTCCTCTTGAATATATGGAAACTCCTCAAGGAAATTATTCATTTGGAGCTGCGGCAACTATTATATATGTTGCTGTTTTCTGTCTTCTTGCATCAACATTTTTAATAACATCAATGAACTGGAATAAAATTAATTATAAGAAAAGAATAGCTATTATTTTATCGTTGTTATGTGAATTTATTGTATCTTTTTATCAGCTGATAAATCCTCTTGCACTTATTTCAAGTATTGGTCTTACTCTTATGACGCTTTCATTTTTCCTTACAATTGAAAGTTCTGATATTAATCTTATAGAACAGCTTAAAGAGGAAAAAGAAAAGGCTGACAGTGCAAATATGATAAAAACTGAATTTATAAGAAATATGTCACACGAAATCCGTACCCCTATAAATACAATGGTTGGTATGAATGAAATGATAATCCGTGAAAGTAATCAATCAGAAATACTTGAATTTGCACACGATACAAAAAGTTCTGCAAAACTCCTGCTATCACTTGTAAATGATATACTTGAATTTTCAAAGATGGAGGCTGGGAAAACAGAACTTATTCCAGTAGAATATGATATAAGAAATCTTCTCAATGATGAATATTCAATGTTTATAACAAAAGCGAAGAATAAAAATATAAATCTTGTGGCAAAGGCAGACTCTGAAATTCCATCTATACTTCTTGGTGATGATATAAGAATAAAACAAGTAATTACAAATATTGTAAATGAAATAATAAAATATTCTGCTTCGGGAATTTTAACAATATATGTAGAGCTTGTTTCCAATAAGGATAAAATGGCTGAACTTAAATTTAAAATACAGAATACAGGAATAATTAAAACTCAACAGGAAATAGATGAAATGTTTGCAGGGTTTAAAGAGAGTCAGAATATCAGTCTGGGACTTAATATCATAATAAATCTGTTAAAACTTATGAACAGTGATTTTATTGTCAAAAGTAGAGATGAAGAGGGCGTAGAATTTTCATTTGTGTTAAAACAACCTGTGGTTGTATCTAATAAGATAGGAAATTTTTCAGTAACTGAAAAAGTTGTTGAAACTGCTAAAAAGGAATATTCATCGCTTGAGGCAAAGAATGTTGATATTCTTGTAGTTGATGATAACTATATGAATTTAAAGGTAATTAAAAACTATCTGAAAAATACAGGAATTAATCTTGATGAGGCTGATAGTGGTATGAAATGCTGTGAAATGGTAAAAGAGCATAAATATGACCTTATTTTTATGGACCATATGATGCCTGAAATGGACGGTATAGAAACATTTAAGAAGATAAAATCAACTGTAAATCTTAACAATGAAACGCCTGTAATAATGCTTACAGCAAATGCTGCATCAGGTATGAGAGAATACTTTTTAAATCTTGGATTTACAGATTATCTTTCAAAGCCTGTAAATTCGGATACTTTGTTTAATGCAATTGCTAAAATGCTTCCACAGAAAACAACTTTCACACAGAAGAAAACAGAGAAAAAGACTCTTGACCTGCCAATAATAGATGGTATGGATTTACCATATGCAAGAATTCATTTTAATGATGATGAGCAATTGATTGACGCTGTAAAAACATTCATAAAACTTTCGCCTTCTGAAGCAGACCAGCTTGAAAAATTATATGAAAATGAGTTTGATGATGAAACTATTTCGCTGTATCGAACCAAAGTTCACAGTATGAAAAATTCAGCTGCTACTATTGGAATACTTCCTCTTGCAGGTATGGCTAAAATTCTTGAAAATGCTGCAAATGTTAAGGATACTGATACAATAAAGGATATGCACGAAATTTTTATGGAAAAATGGAATGAATATATACCTTTGCTTAAAGAAATCTGTCCTGATGAAAACAAGGAAAAAATAAAAGATGAAAATAATGATACAGAAGAATTATTTACTGAATTATATCAGGCAGCTGAAGAAATAGACCTTGGCAGACTTGATGAAATAATGTCACAGATTAATCAGTATCAGTTTGATGAGGAACAGGAAAAATTTATAAATAAACTGAATAATGCAGTTAATCTTTTTGATATTGAGGCAGTACAGCAACTTTTAAAAAATAATCCAATAAAAACAACTCACTAAGATTATAAGTAAAAAGGGAAGAAAAATTTCTTCCCTTTTTTGTTTATTCTTCTGAAAACATATCTTTACCAACACCACATAAAGGACATTCAAAATCATCAGGGAGGTCACGAAATTCTGTATTTGGTTCAATTCCAAATTCAGAAGCACCTTCTTTTTCATCATAAACCCAGCCACATACATCACAAACATATTTACTCATAAAAATTTACTCCTTTTCTTATAATAGTTTATGAAATAGGCTCAAAATCTGCTACACCGTGTTTGCATAAAGGACAGATAAAATCTTCGGGAAGTTTATCTCCCTCATAAATATATCCACAGACTTTGCATACAAATCCTTTTTTGCCTTCAGTCTGAGGCTTTGGCTTTACATTATTCTGATAATAACTATATGTCATTGTTTCGCCGTCTGTAATTACTCTTGCTTCTGTAACAGAGCATATAAACATTCCGTGTGTATCGAGGTCAATATATTTTTCAACTTTCAGTGAAATAAATGAATTTATATATCTTGGAAGAAATGCAAGTCCATTATCTGAATAAAGAGGCTCAATGTTCTGGAATTTATCTGTATTTCTTCCGCTTTTAAATCCGAATGTTTCAAATATGCTGAATGGTGCATCTGTTGAAAGACAGTTTATATTCATTATTCCTGTCTGATTTATTATATGATGAGAATAATTTTTCTTGTTTATGGTAACTGCTATTCTGTTAGGTGTATCAGTTACCTGTGAAACAGTGTTAACTATAAGCCCATTGTCTTTTTTTCCATCGTTTGAAGTTATTACATAAAGTCCATATCCTATATTGAAAAGTGCTGTAAGGTCATTTTTATTTGCAGTTGAATTCTGTTTTGCAAGATATTCTTTACAAAGTTCTTCAGCAAGATTTTCAATCTGTTTTGTACTTTCATCATTAAGTGATGATAATAATTTTACAGATGTATCTGCAAAATTTATATTTCTGCATTTTTCAAGCATACCTTGCATAACTTTTTTTGCAGTAGGTGCCCAGCTTCCATTCTCAATAAATGCAATTGTACGGTTACAGAAATTTCTTTCTGTAAGATGATTTATAAAATGACGCATAAACGGAAAAATTTCTGAATTATATGTTGTTGTTGCAAGAATAGTTTTAGAGTATCTGAAAGAATCTGAAACAGCCTGTGCCATATCACATCTTGCAAGGTCGTGAATGATAACTTTTGGACAGCCATTATTTTTAAGCTTTTCTGCAAGGAGCATTACAGCTTTTTCTGTATTTCCATAAACCGAAGTATATGCAATTACAATACCATCATTTTCAACACTATACGATGACCATATATTATAAAGGTTTATATAATGACTTAAATTTTCTTTGAGAATTGGCCCGTGGAGTGGGCATATTATCTGAATATCAATATTTAAAGCTTTTTTCAGAAGATTCTGCACCTGTACTCCATATTTCCCCACAATTCCGAAATAATATCTTGCAGCCTCATTTTCCCATTCTTCATTTATATCCAAAGCTCCGAATTTGCCGAAACCATCAGCTGAAAAAAGAACCTTATCAGTAATGTCATAAGTAACAATTACTTCAGGCCAGTGAATCATTGGAGCTGTTATAAATGTAAGGGTATGTTTGCCGAGATTAAGGGTATCACCTTCATCTATTACAAGCTGTTTTTCATTAAAATCAGAATTGAAAAAATTTTTCATCATATTGAATGACTTTGAGGAAGAAACAATTTTTGCATTGGGATAACAATCTATAAAATTCATAATATTTGCTGAATGATCGGGTTCCATATGCTGAATTATAAGATAATCGGGGCATCTGTCGCCCAGAGTATTTCGGATATTATCAAGCCATTTATGAGTAAAATTAATATCCACAGTATCCATAACAGCAATTTTTTCATCAATAATGACATATGAGTTATATGCCATACCATTTTTTACAATATATTGGCTTTCAAAAAGGTCAATATTATGGTCGTTTACACCTACATATTTTATATCGTTAGTAATAAACATTTTTTCCTCCAATATTTTAATAATTCATAGTTATTATATCCTTAGTTTTAAGATTTAAAACATTTATAATAAAATTTTTTGAGATTATCAAAAAGATTTTAAAATAATGCTAATGTAGTGAATTAAACATAGCGTTGAAAAAAAAGCGAAGCCGTTTAAAACGACCTCGCTTGTTTTTTAATAATTTACTTCAACCTTTTTTTCTTG
>JAZKXQ010000242.1:0-2496 GCA_045611725.1 Oscillospiraceae bacterium | reverse complement strand
TTTCAAATGCTTTATCCCATTTTTTATCTAAAGGATTTTCATAATCGGTTAATTTTTTTAATCTGTCAGTCCATTTTTCATCAAGTCTTTCAAGATTTATATATAAATCTGCCCATTGCTTTGGTGAATTTTCAGGCAATATTGAATTGCATTGATTAAGAAAATCTTTAACTCTTTCTTCAAATGGTTTATTATTATTCTGGATAATATCAATAAGTTTCTGACGTGTTTTAATGAAATTTTCTTCTTCAGCAGAATATAATTCTTCAAAATTATCGTTTTCAATCATTATAAGATTAAATTTATTCTCATTTGTAAGAATAATTCTTGCTGATTCTTCACAGCAAAGTCCCAGACCCATTTCAATACGGCTGTTGAAGAAATTTCTGAAACGTGGGTGGTCAGTACAAATCTGACAAAGACTGTTTTCTCCAAGTTTTAATATTATTTCACATAAATTATTTTCATTAAGGAAAGGACATCTCTCATTTTCGGACAATATAAAATGAGGTATTCCGTTTTCAACATCTATTTTTTCAGCAAGATGTTTTCCAAATTCTCCATCTGTATTTTGATAATATTCAAAAGTATCATTATCAATATCAATTTCCCAGCCTATACAGCAATTATGTTTGCATTTATGGGAAATACATTTAAATTTAAAATAATAATCGGGGACAAAATGTTTCATAAAAATTTATTCCTTTTCTTTATATTTAAAAATTTTTCTATATGTATTATAGTATAATTTATTGTAAATTTCAATATGAAATAGTCACATATAATAAGAGGAAAATCTGTTTTTTAGATTTTCCTCTTGTCTTTTATAAACTATACTATTTTCTTGCAAAATCAGAATGCATTTTCTTTATGGAATGTTTATGAATATACATATTCTTATCGGCTCTTGAAATTATAGCTTTTATATCCGGCAATTCACCATCAATATTTTCATTATAATTTGCAAATCCTGACGCTACAAAGAAAGGATAGCCTTTATTTTTTTGCGATTCCACATTCATATTATTTGTTATTTCTTCTTTCATTGAAATATGGGTGATACATACAAATTCATCACCGCCTGTTCTGTAAACATCGCCTTTTTTACTTACAGTATCAAGAAGAACATTCGCACATCTTACAATAGCTTCATCGCCCTCTTTGTGACCATAATTATCATTAAGATATTTAAGGAAATTTACATCACATACAGTAATATACAACGATTTGCACATATGTGGATTTTTTTCAAGTATTTTAATTCTTTCTTCGTATGAGTTGCGATTGAATGCTTTTGTCATAACATCTTTTGAAGCAAGTAAAAGTGCTTCTCTTGTTTTCTTTCTGTTCTTTATTACACGCAATATTATAAATGACATAATGCCAACAATTAAAATGCCTATTCCAAAAAAGGCAATAATCCGTAATATCTGATTACGTTTAAATAATGTACCATCTATGATATGTATATCATCAATGTAAAAAGGAACAAGGTCATTAATTGTCGCAGATTCAGTGCTGACATTTTCAGTCTGGATATAAAAGAAAACGTTTTTAGCGTTTTTGGGAATCACATACTCTCCCTCAAGATTTGACCAGCTATTTTTCTGAATTTCTTTTCTTGCAACTACATCATATACAACTAATCCATCTTGTTCATATTGTACTTGTAACAAAAATGTAATCTTATCTGAATATTCATTTCCAATATACATTATGTTAGCCGTATAAATATAAGATGTATTTCTGCTTATTGTGTTTATATTTACAGTAGCACCATTCCAAGTTTCCGTACGTTCAGATATATGCAGACAATTTTTTCCTGAAGAACCGTATTTATCACTTCTCTTTATTTTTACTTCGCCTCTTGGTAGCCAATTTTCAAAATCTTCTTCAAAGTCGTAATTAAATTCTTCATTATTGTCTATGTCGGTGATTGCAGTAGGGGAGTCGCCATTTACAGAAATATCATCTATATTGAATATTAGATTTTTATTTGAAGATTCAAAATATATTTCAGATGTAAGTACATTTGATGGTATATGCAATTCACCACTTAGTTTTGTCCATTCATTTGGCTTTACTTCAGCTGTTGCTATATTCATATATTCAGTTGTGCTATCGGAATTTACTAATTTTGAGGATAACTGAATAGTTTCCGTAGTATTGCTTTGGTGAAATACATAGCCTTCAAATTGATATACCTTATCAGCAATCGTATAAGGCGTTATAGTGAAAGCAGGACCATTCCACGTTTCGATTCTTCCCTCTATTTTCAGGCTTTGATTTCCTTTATATGAATTTTTGGAGTCAAGCTGAAAAGAACCGTTTCCCATAACATACCATTCTTCAAAATCAACAGATTCAAAATCAAAGTGTAGTATTGGTTTTTCATTATTTGCATAAACTTTTATGGAAGACTGAATAAAAAAGACTGACATTATCAGCAGAACAATGAAAATATTTTTTCTCATTTTAATTTTCACCCTTTTGCTT
>JAZKXQ010000241.1:0-2317 GCA_045611725.1 Oscillospiraceae bacterium | reverse complement strand
CCATAATAATGAATAAGGAGGAATTTTTTATGCCTTTTATCAATGTGAAAACAAATATGCCTGTGTTATCTAAAAAGAAAGATACAGTAAAAACAGCACTTGGAAAAGCTATAACACTTATCCCAGGGAAATCAGAAAACTGGCTTATGGTTGGAATAGAACCTGAATGTTGTCTGTATTTCAAAGGTGATAATGAGGCTTGTGCTATGGTTGAAGTAAGCGTTTTCGGTAAGGCTTCATCTTCAGCATATTCCAATCTTACAGAAGCAATATGCAATATTCTTAATAAAGAACTTGCAATTCAAACTTCAAGGATATATGTAAAGTATACCGAAACAGACAACTGGGGCTGGAATGGTTCAAATTTCTGATATTTCGCACAGCATATGCTGTGCTTTTCTATGCTTGATATTAAACATAAATTACGATGTAATTTAATTACACTCTGTTTATTATGGAAAGGCAGTGATATTACTTTATGGATAAGGAAAAAAATTCTTGTTCATTGTTGATTAATCAGAATGAAAATAAATTTGAAACATTTGCAAGAATATTCATAAGTATTCTTATGATATGTATATCAGGTTTCCTTACAATTGTAAGTATTTTTCATACAACAGGTATGCAAATCGTTCATACGGGTCAAGGCAGTGATACAGTTGTAAACAGGATAAGAGAAGGTCTTGAAGTAGTTATATATTATAATGACGACCCTTTCAGCAATATAATAATAATGCTTTATGCTATGGTGCTGTTTTTTGTATTTATCTCAAAAGCAAAAAATATACCTCTTAAAGCAGAACTTTTATTTGTATCTGTATGGACGATTGTTATAGGCTGTATATGGGTAAAATCTTCAATGGTTGCACCGTCTGAAGATTCTTTTATGGTTACAAATGCCTCAATGGAGTTTGCAAAAGATAATTTTTCGCCAATTGAAGACCGATACTTTAAAAACTATTCATTTCAGCTTGGATATGTACTCTTTAATGAAATAATAATAAGAATTGCAAATATTTTTACCGAAGTTGAAAATATGCTTTTTATCGAATTTCTTAATGTTTTCTTTCTTGCAGGTACATATAATGCAATAATACTTATAAATGACAGATTATTTAATGATAAACGTATAAGGCATCTTACAGTATTTATACTTCTTTTTAGTATTCAACCGATAATTTTCTGCGTTTTTACATATGGAATAATTCCTGGACTTATGTTTTCTGTTTTTGCAGTATATTTTGAAATTATATATATTCAGGAAAATAAAAAATGTTTTGCAGTACTTTCAGCATTATTTATTGCTATTGCTGTTATGATAAAATCAAACTATACAATTGTACTTATAGCAATGATGGCTATTATGTTTGTGAAATTATTCTCAAGAAAAAAATTTATATCAGATATTATATATATGATATGTGCTGTTACTGTTGCTCTTTCAGTATCTCCTTTAGTAAAAAGTTTTTATGAGCATAGAAGTGGAATAGAACTTGGAGATTCAATACCTTATATTTCGTGGATTGCAATGGGACTTAATGAAGGCGAAATGGCTCCAGGCTGGTATAATTATGGGTATACTACTGCTAATTTTGAAATTCATAATTTCAATGCTGAAAGTGCAGGTAAAGCTTCTTCAGAAAATGTTAAGGAAAGAATTAAATATTTTTCGGATTATCCTCAGTATAGAAATGATTTTTTCTATAAAAAAATGGTTTCGCAATGGAATGAAACTTCATATCAAAGTATATGGAACAATAAGATAAGAAACAGTTATGGTGAAAAGGGGAAAATTGCTTCTTGGGTGTGCAATGAAGGCGAAGGTTCTGTAAAATTATATATGGATATTTATACACAGCTTATTTTCCTGTCAGTTTTTGCAGGAACTTTGTACTGTCTGAAAAATAAAAATTTTCTGTCAGTTATTTTCCCTCTTATAATACTTGGAGGAATACTTTACCATCTGATTTCTGAAGCAAAATCCCAGTATGCTATACCTTATTTCATAATTATGACAGGCTTTGCACCATATGGAATATGCTCGTTATATGATTATTGTTCTGTGAAATTTAATGATAATAAATATCTCTCGTGGATTTTTTTACAGAAATAAATACGTAATTTGTATTGACATAAGTCAAATTATGTCGTATAATATCAAAGGTATTTTATCATAATAATTTTTACAACTTTTATATTATTTATCTATTCAGAAAACAGATGCCATTATAAGTGCATCTGTTTTTTGTGCGATTAAATAGTGTCTTTTTATAATATTTATTAAAAATTTTTAAATTCATTTGCTTAAAATGTTGAT
>JAZKXQ010000240.1:0-4412 GCA_045611725.1 Oscillospiraceae bacterium | reverse complement strand
TTTTATGGATATAAGACCTGAAGATGTACTTACAATGAAGAAAAATCACCCTTGTGGAGCAAATGAAATGTTTGTAATCCGTGTAGGTATGGATTTTAAACTTCGCTGTGTAAAATGTTCAAGGGAATTTATAGTTCCCAGAAACAAAATTGAAAAATATATTAAAAAAGTTGTTCACGTTGATGAAAGGACGGATTTTTAAATGTTTGAAAAATTAAAATTTACCGAACAGCATTATGAGGAGATAAATGAAAAGCTTTCCGATGTTAATGTTGTAAATGATAATAAGCTTTATACACAGCTTATGAGGGAACATAAAAACCTTACTCCTATTGTTGAAAAATACAGGGAATATTTAAAGGCAGAGGAGAATTTTACAGAGGCTAAAGAACTTCTTGACGGAGGAAATCTTGAAAAGGATTTTAAAGAAATGCTCCAGATGGAATATGAAGAATCAAAACAGCAGATGGAAGAAATTGCAGAAGAACTTAAAGTACTTCTTCTTCCAAAAGACCCTAATGATGACAAAAACGTTATCATTGAAATAAGAGGTGGTGCAGGTGGTGAGGAGGCTTCATTATTTGCCAATTCTCTCTACAGAATGTATTCAATGTATTCAGAAACAAAACGCTGGAAAACAGAAGTCCTCAGTGCAAATCCTACAGAGCTTGGAGGCTTTAAGGAAATAAGTTTTTCAGTTGAGGGCGATGGAGCATACTCAAGATTTAAGTATGAAAGTGGAGTTCACAGAGTTCAGAGAGTTCCTGAAACAGAATCTCAGGGCAGAGTTCATACTTCAACCGTAACAGTTGCAGTACTCGTTGAAGCTGATGAAGTAGAGCTTGAGATAAATCCTACAGACCTTAAATTTGATGTTTTCAGAGCAAGTGGTGCAGGTGGTCAGCATATCAACAAAACTGAATCAGCTGTAAGAATTACTCATCTTCCTACTGGAACAGTAGTTGAATGTCAGGACGAAAGAAGTCAGCATAAAAATAAGGATAAGGCAATGAAAATTCTTCGTTCAAGACTCTATGAGGCTCTCCAGCAGGAACAGAATGATAAAATAGCATCAGAACGTAAAATGCAGGTAGGTACAGGAGACCGTTCAGAGCGTATCCGTACTTACAATTATCCTCAGGGACGTCTTACAGACCATAGAATAGGTCTTACAATATACCGTCTTGAAGATATACTCAATGGAAATCTTGATGAAGTATTTGACGCTCTTGCTACAGCTGACCAGGCAGCAAAACTTGCTATGCAGGAAGAATAATAAACTATGACAGAAACAAAAATAATATCAATAAGCGACAATGACCTTCTGTATGCTGCAAATCTTATAAAAAATGGTAATGTCATAGGTATCCCAACAGAAACAGTTTATGGTCTTGGTGCAGACGCTACAAATGAAGACGCTGTAAAAAATATTTTCATAGCCAAAGGCAGACCTTCTGACAACCCTCTGATAGTCCATATACATCATATCAGTAAAATACAGGAAATTTCTCATAATATTCCTGAACTTGCATATAAACTGGCAGAAAAATTCTGGCCTGGTGCATTGACTATGGTTCTTCCGAAAAATGATTGTATACCATTTATTACTTCGGGAGGACTTGATACAGTAGGAATAAGAATCCCTTCCTGTGAATATGCAAGAAAAATTATAGAATTGTCTGGAAAACCTGTGGCAGCTCCATCGGCAAACCGTTCTGGTTATCCAAGTCCGACTTCTGCCAACCACGTTTTTAAGGATATGAATGGCAGAATACCTGTTATTGTAGATGGTGGAGAATGTACTGTAGGCGTTGAATCAACGGTAATTTCATTTGATGATGAAAATACAGTAAGAATACTCCGTCCCGGATTTGTTACAGCAGAGGATATTTCTGAAATTGCTCCGGCAGTAATAATTGATAAGGCTATTACTTCCGAAATTGAAGAAGGTCAGAAAGTTTCCTCTCCGGGAATGAAATATAAGCATTATTCTCCAACAGCAGATGTAATTCTTGTTGAGGGGGATTATGAAAATTTTAAAAAATTTGCTTTGACTTATCAGTCAGATAAAATATATTTTCTTGTATTTGACAGCGATATGGATATGAATATAAAAAATATGTATCCATATGGAAATACAGATGTAGAACAGGCTCATAATATATTTTCAAAGCTTCGTGAACTTGATGATGTGGGAGCTGAAAGAATATATGTCCGTATTCCTGATAAAAAGGGGATAGGACTTGCAGTTTACAACAGACTTATAAGGGCAGCAGGATTTGAGGTGATAACATTATGAACAGTCTTGAAGGAGTTATGGTTGTAGGTCTTACTGGTCAGACAGGTGCTGGTAAAACTACTGTATGCAGAATATTTATTGAAAATGGTTTTGCTGTTATAAATGCAGATATGGTTTCAAGATTTGTCGTTGAAAAGGATAAGCCTTGTCTTCTTGAACTTGCCGAGATGTTTGGCGATGATATAATAGACTCGGAGGGAGAGCTTGACAGGAAAAAACTTGCAGAAATTGTCTTTTCCGATAAATCAAAGCTTGAAATATTAAATAGTATATGTTATCCTTATATTACAAGTGAAATTTTAAACCGTATAAGGTCACTTTCGGAAAATAATCAGAAACTTATTCTTCTTGATGCTCCAACGCTTTTTGAAAGTCGTGCAGATGATTTCTGCGAGATAGTTATTTCAGTAGTATCAAGGATTGAAAATCGTCTTGCGAGAATTATGGAGCGTGACGGCATAACAGAAGAGGAAGCTTTAAATAGAATTAATTCCCAGTATGATGAAAAATTTTTTGTTGAGCATTCTGAATTTATAATAAAAAATAATAAAGATATGAAAAATCTTTATAATGTTGCAAAGGAAGTTTCAGATAAGGTTAAAGATTATTATAATAAAAAATTTGTATTATGAAAGGATTGTTTGTAATGTCAAAGAGTAAAGCTAAAAATGAAATTAAGGAGCTTAAAGAATCTCTTTTCTATCAGAAGAAAAATGCAGGTCTTCTGATGAAAGATGATGAAGTTAAAAAATGCGATAAATTCTGCGAGGAATATAAAGTATTTCTTGATAAGGCAAAGACAGAACGTGAAGCCTGTGAGTTTTTTATTGAACTTGCTGAAAAGAATGGTTTTACTGAATATAAATCAGGTATGACTCTTAAACCAGGTGATAAGATTTTCAGACGTAACAGAGGAAAAGCTGTTATTTTTGCTGTAATTGGCAATGAATCAGTTGAGAACGGTGTAAGAATATGTGCTGCTCATATTGATTCCCCGAGAATTGACCTTAAACAATGCCCTCTTTATGAATCTGATGAACTTGCACTCTTTAAAACCCATTACTATGGCGGTATCAAAAAATATCAGTGGACTGCAATTCCACTTGCACTTCACGGAGTTATAATAAAATCAGATGATACAAAGGTTACTGTAAATATAGGTGAAGATGAAAATGACCCTGTATTCTGTATCACAGACCTTTTGCCTCATCTTGCTACAGAACAGGTTAAACGTCCTCTTTCAAATGGTATAAAGGGCGAGGAGCTTAATATTCTTGTAGGCTCAAGACCTTTTAAATCAGATGAAGGAAGCGAACTTGTAAAGCTTAACATAATGAAAATTCTGAATGAAAAATATGGAATATGCGAGGCTGATTTCCTTTCAGCAGAACTTGAGGCAGTACCTGCATTCAAAGCTAAGGACATAGGTTTTGACAGAAGTATGATAGGCTCTTATGGTCACGATGACAGAGTATGTGCATATACTGCATTTATGGCTCTTTTGAAAGCTAAAAATCTTAATAAAACAGCAGTTGTAGTTCTTGCTGATAAGGAAGAAACAGGCAGCGATGGTAATAC
Source organism: Oscillospiraceae bacterium (assembly GCA_045611725.1). Lineage (GTDB taxonomy): Bacteria > Bacillota > Clostridia > Oscillospirales > Ruminococcaceae > UBA5884. The sequence goes on along the minus strand of JAZKXQ010000240.1, from coordinate 535 downwards.
AGGACTTCAGTCATCTTATCTTAAATATTTTATTGAGGATTTGGCTGATGATTTTGGTACAAAGGGAAGACGAGTTCTTTCAAATTCAGAATGTATGTCCGCTGATGTGAATACTGCATTTGACCCTACATTCCCTGATGTTCTTGAAAAGCGTAACTGCTGTTATATAAATTATGGTGTTGCAGTTACTAAGTTTACAGGTGCAAGAGGTAAATCGGGTACTTCTGATGCTTCAGCAGAATTTACAGGACGCATAAGAAATCTTCTTGATAAAAACGGAGTAATCTGGCAGACAGGAGAGCTTGGAAAGGTTGATATGGGCGGAGGCGGAACTGTTGCCGCATATATAGCTAATCTTGATGTTGATACAATTGACGTAGGAGTTCCTGTTCTTTCAATGCACGCACCATATGAAATAGTTTCAAAATTTGACACATATATGGCTTATAAGGCATTTACTGCATTTATTCAGGATTAATAATTATAAATAATGCTTATCCCTCTGATATATTTCAGAGGGATTTTTGTATATTTT
>JAZKXQ010000239.1:0-1764 GCA_045611725.1 Oscillospiraceae bacterium | reverse complement strand
CTTTTGCAATCAAATTTTATCTATTATAGTATAACATTTCATAAATATGTTGTCAATACAAATATCCAAAATAATCATTAAATATCCTCAAAAAAGTTTTTTATATTATCTATAATTTCAACACATTTAAAACGCACTTCATATTTTTCAGGATTATAAAGAATATCTGTTTCTTCTTCTGAAAAATATTCTTCAGTTACTCCCTCAACAGGCAAACACAAAGGAGGATACATCACACACCACCAGTTGTGACCTTCTGCATTCCCTATAGTAATTCTTAATGCGTCATAAGTACCTTGGGGCATAGTTATTTCATCATAAACTTTTGATTCAAATTCCATATCTTTAGTCAGTTCAGCTTTTGCTGTATATGAAAATCCATTTTCTTTTATAGTCTGATTTGCAATTTCCTCAATTCTTTCAAGTTTTTCCTCTATATTTTTTTCAGCCTCCCAGATACTTTTGGAATTTCCAAAAAGTTCATCTGAATGTGCAAGTATTTCATCTCTTACTTTAAGCTTTAAACGCTGGTCTTCTGTACTGTCAGAATTTGCAAGTATATGAAGTCTTAAAACATTATTTTGAAGATTATTATAATTCCCTGCAAAAGCAGATATATTTGAGAAAATAATAGCACATATCATTCCTATAATCAAAGCACAACTGAATTTTTTCATATCAATCACCTCTGATTTGAGTATTGACATAAAAAACTTCCATATACAAAATTTGTAAAATAATTAAAAGGAAAACCCTCAAAGGATTTTCCTTTTAATAATTATTATCTTACCGTCCACGATTTTCGATACTTTAAAGGTGTTATATTTTCAGATGTTTTAAACTGCTTATTAAAGTAACTTGTATCATAAAAGCCACACATATCGGAAATTTCTTCTATTGATTTATCTGAATGTCTTAAAAGATGCTTTGAATAACTCAAACGTCTTGCAAGTATGTATTTTGAAATGGTTATACCAAAATTCTTTTTAAATTCTCTTGTTATATTAAACTTGTTTATTCCAAATTTTTCAGCGAGAATTTCAAGATATATTTCTTGTGTAAAGTTTTCATCAATATAATTCTTGATACTTCTCATAATAACTGATGTTTTTGAATTTATATCATACTCATTATATCTGAAAGTTATAAGTGAAGTAAGCAAATCAGTAATAAGCTTTGAAGTCATAAGTTCGCAATACGGTGCATTTTTTATATTTATATCTGCAATTTTATTGAATATATCCCTAAAAGGCTGAATATTACGAGGCTTTACTGCATTTACATATTCCGAAGAAAATAACTTATAATAATGAGCTGAAGCCCCACCTGAAAAATGCATAAACACCATATCACAGGGATTGTTTTTATCACTCTGATATTCGTGATATTCAAGACAATCTATAAGCATACAAGTACCAGCAGTAAGATTAAAAGTATGCTCTTTATATTTTAATGTTGCTTTTCCATCAAGGATTATACAAAACAGGTATGAATTAAGATTTTCATTTGAAAATCCTGTATCAGATTTAGCTTTCATTCGCCCTATCTCATTGAGATACATAAACATTGATTTTGCCTCTGGGCTTACAGTACATATATAACGAAAAGAATCGTCTGTATAATTTTCAATTCCAGGTTCTTTAAAGAAAAGATTATTCATAAATTACTCCTGACAACCTTTTATTTTCATTGAAATATCAAAACACTTTACAGAATGAGTAAGTGCTCCAAGAGAAATTATATCAACCCCTGTAAGAGCTACAT
>JAZKXQ010000238.1:0-3086 GCA_045611725.1 Oscillospiraceae bacterium | reverse complement strand
ATCACATTTTATAATATAATTATAAAAAAATTTAAATATTATTCAATATTTTTATCAAAAGGATATTGTAAAAAGTCGGATTTTCTGATATAATAATAGAGATTATAAAAGGAGGATTGCAATTCATGAGCAAAGTAATATCAATTATAACCCAGAAAGGCGGTGTCGGCAAAACCACTGTTGTAAGTACACTTGCCTCAACTTTCGGCAGAAGAGGTCTGAGAGTACTCGCTATCGATATGGACCCACAAGGCAATCTTTCATATAGTGTTGGAGCTGAAACCGAAAATTCCCCTACTTCATACGATGTTATGAAAGGTGATGTCGACGCACAGTATGCCGTTCAACGATGTGAAACAGTGGATATAATCCCTGCCAATATAATCCTCAGCAGTATTGAGCTTGAGTTTACCGGATACAACAGAGAATATCTGCTCTCAAGAGCATTAAAAAATATACGTCCACTTTATGACTATATCTTTATCGATTCTCCTCCAGGTCTTGGTATTCTTACAGTAAATGCCCTTACTGCAGCTGATTATGCAATTATGCCTATGCTCCCTGATATATTCAGCCTTCAGGGTATCGCTATGGTAAACGAAACAATCGAACATATACAGCAGTCCTGTAACCCCAAACTGCGTCCTCTGGGTATACTGATTAATAAATTTAACAGACATTCCCTGCTTCATCGTGAAGTACTTGGAACTACACGAATGATTTCCGAAAGTATAGGAGTACCTGTTTTCAGAACTAAAATCAGACCCTGCAATGAACTTTCAGAGGCTCAGTCGCTCCAGTGCGATATATATGATTATGCCAAACGTTGCCGAGGAGTTAAAGACTTCAATTTACTTGCAAATGAACTTAAAGACAGAGGTCTTTGATAAAAATCTTACACAATCAGAAATGAGGTTTTTATATTATGAGAAAAACTAAGCGTGATATACATAAAGAGATTATGTATAATAAAATCATGCCTACAAGCTATGCGAAAAAAAATGGAGATGAATCTGCGGGAACGGAAAATTCTGTTTCTGCAATGTCTTTCCACGAAGATGCCGATATAAATGATATAATACAATCAGAACTTCCTGCTGTTCCAAATCCTGCCGATGAACAGGAAATTATGGAATCTGCAGAAGAAATAGCCAATAAAATTGATACCGAAAACGAAAATATTGTCAAAATTCTTTCAGAATATAACGAATATAAAGAAAAAAAATCAGCTATGAGAAAAAATAAAGCTGAGAAAATTCTTAAAAAGAAGGAACTTGAAAACGCCAGAAAGAAAAATTCTCTTGACACTGAGAGCGTCATTTCTGATGAGGACGAAGAAAACGTTCAGAATATTCTTAATGAAATTATCAGCAAAGAAGGTATTTCAGAAAAAATATCTGATAATTCAAAAAATAATGAAAAAGTATCTGATGAAAATGCTGAAGAAATTCAGGAAACTGAAAATTCTGAAAATAATCCATCAGTCGCTGAAGAAAAAAATGAACAGATTTCTGACGAAATGTCCGATATAGAAGAAATTTCCGATGATTCAGATAACGAAGATTATTCAGATATTTTCGGCGAGGAAGAAGAAATCGAAACTGAACCTGAAGAAGTTACTAATAATTCAGATGAAGAAGAAATTAATGCTGAATATGAAGAAATTACTGATAATTCAGATGAAAAAGAAGAAATAGAAATTAAATCTGAAGAAATTACTGACGATTCAGATGAAGAAGAAAATAATACTGAAACTGAACAAGATGAAGACGAAATGTTCGGTGGCAGTGAAGAAATAACAGAAATAAACAATAAAGAGGAAAAAACAGAAGAAAAAGATAACTCTGAAATCGAACTGCCTGAAATAAAAGAAGAAATTAAGGAAATATTCCCAAAAATTATAAACGCAAAGGAAATAATTATCAATAGTCACATTGATGAAATTCTCGATAAATTTAACTGCTGTAAATGTACCTCCTGTAAACTTGAAATTACTTCCAATGCTCTGAATAAGCTTGACCCACAGTACATAATAGTAAATAATGAAGATGAAATGAATGTTGATGTAACAGAAACAGACTACTCCGAAATAACTTCTGCCCTTATCCACGCAATTATTTCTATCCGTGCAAATCCTATCCATTAATTTATTATACTACTATTGAATTATTAAAATTTCTTCCGATTTGTATTATTGAAAAAGATTATCTTTTTAATAATCATTAAGGAGGAATTTTTATGAGCATAAACAATATTGGTAATATTAATTCTGCCGATAATCTGTCTGTCAAGAAGCTTGAAACTTCTGTTGTTGCAAATAATCAGAATAAGACTTCAAATTCTGAACAATTTTCAGAGGGCAGATATGACACTTTTGAAAAAAGCCCTCAGCATACTCCGAGTGAGTCGGGAATTTATTCAAAGGAATCTATCGTTGAACAGCTTAAACTTTCCGAAGAACAGCGTCAGGAGGCTTTCAACAAATTCATTCAGGGTATGGTCACAGACCAGCTTGAAGCTTCTAATTTCTCATTTATGGGGCTTGACCTCTTTGTTACAGAAGAAGATAGTGCAAAGGCTCTTGAATCCATTTCAGAAGGCGGAGAGTATTCCGTTGATGCTGTAGCAACAAGAATTATGGATATGGCAGAGGCTCTCTCTGGCGGTGATGAATCAAAACTCGCATTGCTCCGTCAGGCTGTTAAAGATGGTTTCTCTGATGCAATGGGACAACTTGGACTTGAAGAAGATGAAATGCCCGAAATCACATCAAAAACTTATGATGAAGTTATGACAAGATTTGATAAATGGGAAGAATCATTCAAAACTCCTGAAGAAGAAACCACAACCGAAGAAACTACAACTGAAGAATAATTTTTGACCCACTTTCAAATATCGAAAGTGGGTTTGTTGACAAAAAAGACCGAATTAAAAAATTCGGTCTTTTTTTAACGTGAGTTCGACAGAAAAAAAGAAAAGAATATAGAAAAATCCACCTCAATTTGCTATAATGGTAATGGTCAAAAAACAATAAAGCAATTAGAAAGGTGGATTTTTATGGAACAGCAAATAGCTGTATTTTGTGA
>JAZKXQ010000237.1:0-1879 GCA_045611725.1 Oscillospiraceae bacterium | reverse complement strand
TGAAATATCTGATTTAAGGCTTTCTATCTCTTCATCTTTTTCTGAAATATTACCTTTAAGATTTTTTATTTCATCGTCTTTTTCTGAAATATTACCTTTAAGATTTTTTATTTCATCGTCTTTTGCTAAAATATTACCTTTAAGATTTTTTATTTCATCGTATTTTCCTAAAATATCAGCTTTAAGATTTTTTATTTCTTCGTCTTTTCCTAAAATATCAGCTTCTATAATTTCATTCTTTATCTTGCTACTTTCAACAATAATTTCTGAATTATCATTTATTTTTAAAGATAATATATCTCTTATTTCTTCATCATTCTTTAAAAAATATATAAGATTTTTTCTGAACAATTGTTTTTTTCTTTTATTTTTCCTCTTTCTATATTCCATATTAGAAATCCCTTTCATATAAATTTATTCATATACTTTTTCAGATGAATTTTTTATTTTAATTGTTCCTCCAAAAATGCAATTCAATGTAGAATTTGACAGCACTGCTTTTTGTCCACAACATTCAACTTTTGCAGAACTGCTCCAATCTCCTAAAAACTGAGCAGTACATAGCTGAGGTACACCATTAGCTGCCACCACTGCAGGGTTACCTGAAGAGTTACACATAACACTCGACATATTCGGCTTTATATTACAAGTAATAATGCATTTTTCATTATTTATAACTTTACCAGATGTTTTTAATATTCCGACACTTGTTCCCATACTACATTCACAAATCGAATTCGAAAAAACATACTTCATCAATATCGCCTCGACAAATTTAGTAATTTTAATAAAAAAATCAAATTATCATACCATTTATTATACATCTTTACAACTATTTTGTCAATAATTACAACAGATTATTGTATAATTTTAACTTATTTTTTATAAAAATTTGTATATTCCATCTAAAAGATGTATTTTTAAAACACTGCAAGTTGGTTTATATATTATAGAATTTTGTGTAAAATATCAGTAAATATACACAAAAGCGAGGTTATATATATGAAAAACATTGACTATAAACTTATGGGTGCAAGAATAAGGAAACAGCGTGAACTTTCAGGGTATACAAGGGAGCAGATTGCTGAAAAACTTGATGTTTCTGCAAAATTCTGCTCTGATATTGAACTCGGAATTAAGGGTATGTCCTTGCAGACTCTTACAAAATTATGCAATATACTTGATATGTCATCTGACTATATTCTTTATGGTGACACTGAAAATCCCGATACTGATACTGCAATATCCCTTGTACAGAAATGCCCTGATGAATATAAAACAAATCTGAATACAATTATCAGAGCATTTATAAATTCAGTTTCAGATAACTGATTTTCTTACTTCATCTTCTGTCATTTCGGGATTTATTCCAAGAATTTTATAAATCTCAACAAGCGTATATGCATTGTATCTTGAAATATTTTTAATTTTATCAGCTTTTTCAGTTTCTCCTATATGCCTTAATTTTATCTCAAGACCGCCACTGTCAAAGTCATAAAGCAGGTCAATAAGATTAAAATTTCTTTTAAGGTCATCAAGATTTTTTATTTTGTTCATAAGCACATCTCCTTATGACAATATCTTATCATAATTTCCGAAATAAAAAAATCCAAAACAGTTCTGAAAAAATAATAAATTTTCTGAACTGTTTTGACTTGACAAGAAAATATAAAACGTGGTTTATGTTATTGCACAAGTCCAGTAAAAACAGACAATAGAAAAAAGAACCCTCCTATGGTGCACAAGTCCAGTAAAAACAGACAATAGAAAAAAGAACCCTCCTATGGTATAATAGAATAAAACCATAGGAGGAATTTTTATGCCCAGAAGTTATAGACACATACAGCAGTATGAAAAAGAAATGGTAGAATTAAAAGAA
>JAZKXQ010000236.1:0-4514 GCA_045611725.1 Oscillospiraceae bacterium | reverse complement strand
TTGTAGACGGTCTTGGAGTCGGAGATGTCGGTTCAATAGTTTTGCGTGACAGAAAACATCTTGCTCAGGACGGAATTATAATAATTGTTGTAGCAATCGACAAAGTTTCAAATACTCTCCTTTCAGGCCCTGATATTATTTCAAGGGGATTTGTATATGTTCGTGAAGCTGAAGAACTTATTGAAGAATTTAAACAGGTAACTATTGATACCCTTAATAATTGTTCAGTTTATGAATTTCGTGAATGGAATTTCTTAAAATCAAAATTAAGAGATTCACTTTCAGATTATATTTATACCAAAACAAAAAGAAATCCTATGATTTTACCGATTATTATGGAAACATAATTTCAAAAAAATTTTTTCAGTCGGGAGGTGTCTGATTGAAAGAGAAAAAACTGGCTTTTTTTAAATTTACAATACTTGCTATGATAATTCTTGAAATGTATTCTGTCATTGAACTTGCAAAACAAGGAACTCGTCCTTATATAATTTTTGCAATAGCAATGGTAATTATATGTATTGCATTCATTATGCAGATAATTATGGCAAATGATAATATGCATAAATTCGTTGCCCAACTCAATGATGACATAAGCCTTACCGAAAAGGAAAGTCTTTATAGTTTCCCTGTTGCTTCTGTAATAATAGATGAAAATTATAAAATTATATGGTGTAATAAGTTCTTTTCAGAAAATATTGTATGCCATACAGAACCTTTTGGTGCAGAAATCAGCGACATTTTTATGATTGATACTGATGAGCTTGAAAGAAACAATTCAACTTCTGCATTCTGCGAAGGTAAATCATATATAGTAACAAGTGAAAAAAGCCGTAACAATCTTACTGTACTGTGTTTTCAGGATATTTCAGATTATTGCAATCTTCAGGAAACATATCGTATTACACGACCTTCTGTTATGATTATTACAATAGATAATTATGAAGAACTTCTTCAAAATTCAAAAGAAAGCGATAAAGCTCGTGTTATCGGTGAAACAGAAAAACTTTTTGAGGAGTTTATTTCATCAACTAACGGTTTTTTAAAAAAAGTAAGTAAAAGTATGTTTTTTGCTGTTATTGAAGAACAGCATCTTGCATATATCATTGAAGAAAGATTCAAAATACTTGACAACGCAAGAAAAATAAAGGTTGATGAAAGACTTAACCTTACTTTATCAATAGGAGTAGGTCACGGTGCTTCAACTCTCGCAGAAAGTGAAATTTTCGCAAAACAGGCTCTTGATATGGCTCTCGGCAGAGGTGGCGACCAGGCAGCAGTAAAAACTGAGGCAGGATTTAAATTCTATGGTGGAGTTTCAAAGGGTATCGAAAAACAGTCGAGAATTAAGACAAGAATTATTGCTACTGCTTTACAGGAGCTTGTTCGTAATTCAAGCGATGTTTTTATTATGGGGCATCGTTTTGGCGACCTCGATTCAATAGGTGCTGCCGTAGGTCTTGCAGCTTCAATATCTACTATGGGAAAAACTGCAAAGGTTGTTGTTCACCCTGAAAAAAATCTTGCAAAACCTATTATAGAAAGAATTTGTCAAAATGGCGAAAAGGATATGTTTATCAGTGAAGAAATTGCTGTTGAAAAATTTGACAGCTGTTCACTTCTTATCATAGTTGATACTCATAATCCTGATATTATTGAAAGTAATGCCCTTTACAGCAAGGCAAAAAATAACCTTGTTGTAATAGACCATCATAGAAAAACTGTCAATTTTATAGATAATGCCGTTATTTTCCATCACGAACCTTATGCGTCATCAGCTTGTGAAATGGTTACTGAAATAATTCAGTACTTTCAGAATACAAGCAAAATTCAACCACATCACGCCGATGCACTTCTTGCAGGAATTACTCTTGATACAAAAAATTTTGTTATGAAAACAGGCGTGAGAACCTTTGAAGCAGCTGCTTTTCTCCGTAAAAACGGTGCTGATACTATAATTGTAAAATCAATGTTTGCCAATTCAATGGAATCATACAAACAAAGAGCAGAACTTGTTTCATCAGCCGAAATACATAGAAGATGTGCTATCGCCGTTACAGAAAATAATTCCGAAAGTATGAGAATAACAGCTCCACAGGCTTCTGATGAATTGCTTAACATTACTGATGTTGACGCTTCATTTGTAATTTATGGCTATAATGACTGTATATCAGTTTCAGCCCGTTCTCTTGGAGCAATGAATGTTCAGGTAATTATGGAAAAACTCGGTGGTGGTGGTCATCAGACTATGGCCGCAACTCAATTAAGAGGAAAATCATTTGCAGAAGTAAAAAATATGCTTATTTCTGCAATAGATGAATATATTGAAAATTGTCAGATAGTATGATAATCATTTTTCAGAATTTCTGTAAATGATTTATTATAAATATAAAAATGAAAGGAAGTTTCAAAATGAAAGTTATTTTTATGGAAGATGTAAAAGGTACAGCCAAAAAAGGCGAGGTAAAGGAAGTTGCTGACGGATATGCAAGAAATTTTCTTATCGCAAAGGGAAAAGCTGTTGAAGCAAATGCAAAGAATTTAAGTGACCTTGCAGGAAAAAAATCATCTGAGCAACATAAAATTGATGTTGAAAAGCAGAATGCTTCAGAAATAGCAAAGGCTATTGAAGGAAAGAAAGTTATAATCACTGCAAAGGCAGGAAATTCAGGAAAACTTTTCGGTTCAGTAACTGCTGGAAATATAGCAGACGCTATTGAAAGTCAGCTTGGAAAGAAAATAGAAAAGAAAAAAATCGTTCTCAAATCTGATATAAAGAATTTTGGAACTTATGAGGCAGTTATAAAGCTTTATAATGGCATATCAGCTAAAATTACAGCCGAGGTTGTGGAAGGTTAATGGAACAGTTTTTTATAAATAATAGTTATGAAATACCTCATAGTATTGAGGCTGAACAGACAGTTCTCGGTTCAGTGCTTATAAAACCTGACAAACTATCAATTATTCTTCAGAAAATTAAACCAGAATTTTTCTATACACCACAACATCAGCAGATATTTTCAATAATAACTGCCCTTTTTACTACAGGTAAAAAATCAGATATAATAACTATAGTAAACGAGGCTGTAAAGCTTAAAATATTTGATGATAACTCTGAAGGAAATGCATATCTTGCCTCAATTATGAACAGAGTTCCTTCTGTTTCAAATGTGGAGAGTTATTGCGATATTATCGCTGAAAAATATTATGCAAGAAGTCTTTTGAATATTGCATATGAAATCGTATCAGATATTTCTGGAGGAAATTATAATGCTCAGGATTTACTTGATTCCGCTGAACAGAAAATATTTGATATAAGACAAGGTAAAGAGGTAAAAGGGCTTACGCATATAAAAGATGTTATTTATGAATCATACGACCACCTTTCAAAAATCACAGGCCCTGAGAAAGAAAGTTATCTTGGTGCAAGAACTGGTTTCCATTTGCTTGATATGATTACTACAGGTCTTAATAAATCAGACTTGATATTGTTGGGAGCTCGTCCTGCAATGGGTAAAACGGCATTCGCCCTCAATATTGCAACAAATGTTGCTAAAAAACTCAAAAAAGAAGTTGCAATATTCTCTCTTGAAATGTCAAAGGAACAACTTGCAACCCGTATGTTATCCTCTGAGGCACTTGTTGACAGCAATAAACTCAGAAGTGGATTTATTTCAAATGATGACTGGCTCAGACTCGCATCAACTGCTGACAGACTTACTCATCTGCCAATGTATATAGACGATACGGCAGGTATTACTGTTCAGCAACTTAAAGCCAAATTAAGAAGAATGAAAAATCTCGGACTTGTAGTTATTGATTATCTTCAGCTTATGTCATCATCATTAAAAACTGATAACAGAGTTGTTATAATTTCTGAAATTACAAGACAGCTTAAAATTATGGCTAAGGAACTTGATGTTCCTGTAATACTTCTTTCACAGCTCTCAAGAGAAAGTGAAAAAAGAACTGATAAAAGACCAATGCTTTCAGACCTCAGAGAATCAGGTTCTATCGAGCAAGATGCAGATATAGTTCTTTTTCTTTATCGTGACGCATATTACAATAAAGAATCAGAAGATATAAATATCAGTGAATGTATTGTCGCTAAAAACAGACACGGCGAAACAGGTACTGTAAAAATGGGCTGGGACGGTCAGTATACACGTTTCTCAAATCTTGAAACACATATGGAAGAGAGTGATTAATCTGATTGAAAAGGTAAAATACACTGTCAGCTGTTATAATATGCTCAATAATGGAGATTATGTTACAGTAGGACTTTCAGGTGGTGCTGACAGTATAGCTCTCCTTTATGCTCTTATGGAAATTTCCCCGTTATATAATATAAAAATAAAAGCAGTTCATATTAATCATCAGCTAAGAGGTGCTGAAAGCGACAGAGATGAAAAATTCTGCTGTGAATTATGTAAAAAACTCGGAATTGATTTTTATTCCGAAAAAGTTGATGTTAAAGGATATATGCAGAAATATGGAACTTCGTGTGAGGAAAG
>JAZKXQ010000235.1:0-2653 GCA_045611725.1 Oscillospiraceae bacterium | reverse complement strand
ACTCTTGGTCTTGAACTCGTTGAGGAAAGATATTCCGAAGCAAGAGGAAAAATTCTCACTGATATAGATTACTCTCCTCTTGCAGTTGGTGGTATTACTGATGGTGTTACTATTAAAAATCTTGTAAATGCATATCTGCCTTATGGTAATGGTGGAGTTTATAAAGAAGCTCATATTATCAGTAAACTTCTTAACTCTGCTGATGGAAGTGTTATCCTTGATAACACTACAGGAGGAGAACAGGTTATCGACCCTGAAAGTGCATATGTTATGAATAAACTTCTCCAGCAGGTTATTATTTCTGGTACAGGTACTGCAGCACAGCTTTCAAATAAAACAGTTGCAGGTAAAACAGGTACTACATCTGACTGGTATGATATATGCTTTGTAGGTCTTACAGAAGATTTTGTAAGTGGAATATGGATGGGATATGACACACCATCAACACTTCCTGCATATGTAAACTCTGCAGCAGTATGGAGAAATGTTATAGGAGGATATGCAAACAGCATAGTTTCAGATGCTTCATATCCTGATAATGCAAATGTCGTTGAGGCTCAGTATTGCACATACACAGGAAAACTTGCAACATCAAGATGCCCACGCTCATCAGCGATTGGATATTATAAATCATCTAACGCAGAATACTGCACATCGCATTAAAAAAGAGGGAAATCCCCCGAATAAGAGGGATTTCCCCTTTAAAATTCTTGAAAATCAATGTATTTATTATATTTCAAAGCATTTTAAAATTTATTGAATTAATGTTAAATAAAACGGAAAGGATTATAATATATGCAAAATAATATTCTTAAATTTTCTTGTCCTTGTCATTTTGGTCTTGAAAGCACCCTTAAATTTGAAATAAAAAAAATCGGTGGTACAAATATTCAAGCATATAACGGACGTGTAAATTTTGAAGGAGATTTTAATATTCTTGCAAGAGCTAATATATGTCTTGCAACAGCTGAAAGAGTTCTTATAGAACTTACTACTTTTCACGCTGAAACTTTTACAGAGCTTTTTGATAATGTAAGGGAAATTCCTCTTGAAAATTTTATAGGAAAAAATGACTCATTTCCTGTAAAAGGTTATTCTCTCAACTCAAAGCTGAAAAGTGTTCCTGCCTGTCAATCTATTGTAAAAAAAGCCTGTGTTGAACGTCTTAAAGAAAAATATAATTTAAGCTGGTTTGAAGAACACGGAGCATTATTCCAGATTCAGTTCAGTATAATGAATGATGAGGTAACAATTTATATTGATACAAGTGGTGCAGGACTTCATAAAAGAGGTTACAGAAAATTTTCAAATTCAGCACCTGTAAAAGAAACTCTTGCATCTGGAATTGTAGATAATGCATATGTAAAGCGTGACAGTATTGTATGCGACCCATTCTGTGGAAGTGGTACTATTCTTATTGAATCGGCTTTGAAAGCTCTTAATATAGCTCCTGGAATTAATCGTCATTTTTCATCTGAAAAATGGAGGTGTGTTGACGATTCTATATGGCAGGAGGAACGTACAAGGGCTATTGACCTCATAGATAAAGATGCAACTTTTGAAGCTTATGGTTATGATATAGACCCTGCTGCCGTTGAACTTACTATTGAAAATGCCAGAAAAGCAGGTGTAAAAAGCCGTATCCACGTTAAACAGGCTGATGTAAAGAATTTCCACAAAATAGAAAATTCAATTATAATATGCAACCCTCCATATGGAGAAAGAATGTTGGAAATAAAACAAGCTGAAAATATTTATACAATTATGGGACAGAATTTTGCAAATCCTGCATATATAATTTCTCCCGATGAAGACTTTGAAAAATTTTATGGCAGAAAAGCTGATAAAAAACGCAAACTCTACAACGGAATGATAAAATGTCAGCTTTTTATGTATTACAGATAATTATAAATATTTCCAGAAAGAAAAAGTGACTAAGAAAAATCTTTGTCACTTTTTTCATTACATCAAATCAAGACTTTCAAAGAGAATACAACATTTTTTATATGTCACAAAAGAAATAATCAAGTAGATAACTATTCCAACAATCAAAGTTATAAATTTATATGAAAAATATGAATTATCAGCAGTATCAAGATAAATTTTTATAAATGGTACTATATGTGTAAGTATCTCTATTAAAACTATATAAATGAATACTGCAATATTTGAACAGATAAAGGCTTTTCCTACCTTTTGAGTATTTTTATAATACACAGAAAAGAAAACAAAATTGAATATACCATAAAGAATTAAAGCAAATCCTATAAAAGCTATATTTGCGTCCATTCCCACAACATTTCCATCAGGATTTATTTTCTGGCTGATTATAATAAATGGTATAAAAAGAATTATCTGTATAATTTCAACAACCATTGTAAAAAGTATTCTGCCTTTTACTATATCTTTTTTAGCTACAGGAAGCATTAAAGAATAATTTATATCATTGTTTTCACGTCCTGTAAGGCAGGTAAAAAATATTGACAATGTAGTATAAAAGCAAGTGACATAATATGGATAATTCGGAATCAGTAGCATAAATGCGAATGAAAAGAAAATAGGAACAGTAGGGTGCATTGAAAGTTTAAATTCTTTTTTCAGAAGATTTATCATTTTTAATTCTCCTTCTCTATAAAGTCGGAGGCCAAGCGGT
>JAZKXQ010000234.1:0-7077 GCA_045611725.1 Oscillospiraceae bacterium | reverse complement strand
ACGTTAGGAGATGCGGTGGGGGGAAATAAAATCCTCCCCTCGCCGCCCACGTCCCGGTTCAGGATCAGGTCAAGGATCCGCCCCGTTAATATGATTCTTATTCCGGAAATGGATTCACTCAACAAACTTTTTAAAACGCTTGGAGTAATGTAATTATGGCTAATACTGTAACCATAGGAATTTCAGACCTTAATGTTGTGAAATCTCCTGATGTACTTGTTACGTATGCACTTGGTTCCTGTGTTGGCATATGTCTGCTTGACAAATCAAGTGGAATAGGCGGTATGGCACATATAATGCTCCCAAGCAGTAAAGAGTCGAGAAATGCTTCTGAAAATTTAAGGCGTTATGCTGATACAGGGATAGCAGAGCTTGTAAATATGATGACTCGCAAAGGAGCAAATATATCCAATATGACTGCAAAAATTGCAGGAGGAGCTCAAATGTTCCAGACGCAGATGAAATCTTTCAACATAGGAGAAAGAAATGTGGAGTCTGTAAAAAATGTTCTTAAAAAATATGGAATAAAAATTATTGCCGAAGATACAGGCTCTAACTATGGAAGAACAGTATTCTTCTATGCACAGAATGGAATTATGCAAGTAAAATCGGTAACAAAAGGTACTATCGAACTTTAATAAATAATAATAAAAAAAACTGGCATCATTCAAGATGTCAGTTTTTTTGTCATATGGTTGGGATAGCTGGATTTGAACCAGCGACTGACGGAGTCAAAGTCCGTTGCCTTACCGCTTGGCTATACCCCAGTAATTTTAATTATAACATAATATAAAAAAAAAATCAAGACTTTTTTAAAAAAAAATTTTTTTAATAAAAACAGCTGAACGTAAAGAACAGCTGTTTTTTTTGCAAATTAGTTAATTTCAAGATTTTTTATTTCTTCATCATTAAGCATTTTTTCAGCACTAAGAATCATAACAATTTTCTTATCAGTTTTTCCAACGCCATCTATGAATTTTCTTGTACTTGCATCAGAAAGCTTTGGCACAGAAGAAATATTATCCTTTTCAATGTCAAGAACCTCATCAACAGTATCAACAATATAGCCAACTTCAACATCTCTGACACTAAGAATTATGATACAGGTTCTTTCATTATATTCCACTTCAGGCTTACCAAAACGGAGTCTTACATCGATTACAGGTATAAGAGAACCTCTGAGATTAATTATACCTCTTGCATAATCAGGAAATTCAGGAACAGAAGTTACCTCCTGCATTTCAATAATTTCCTTTACATAATTTATATGATAAGCATAAAATTGTTTATCTATAAGAAAAGACAGATATTTTTCACTTGTGACAAGGACTTCATTTAATTCATCTTCATCTTTTCTTTCAAATCTGTTTAAAATATTGCTCATTGAAAATCCTCCTTTATTTACAATTGTTTACAAATAGTTTCAGCGATTTTATCAAGTGGAACTTGAATACTGCAACCTCCACGCATATAAGCCACCATAGGCATACCATATACTACACAGCTTTCCTTATCCTGTCCTATAGTATAAGCACCCTGCTGATGCATTTTAACAAGTCCGTCAGCACCGTCAGAACCCATACCTGTCATAATAGCTCCTACTGCCTTTTGCTTTGCACATTCAGCAACACTTCTGAAAAGAACATCAACAGAAGGTCTGTGACCAGAAACTTTTTCGCCAGGAGCAACTTTAACATAATACCCCATTGAATCACGACAAAGGGACATCTGGAAATCGCCAGGAGCGAGTAAAGCACAACCATTTTTAAGCCTGTCGCCGTCCTGAGCCTCTTTAACTTCTATGGCACATAATCTGTTAAGACGTTCAGCAAACATCTTAGTAAATACAGGAGGCATATGCTGAACTATTACTATAGGAGGACAATTTGCAGGCATTGAAGTAAGCACTACTTGTAAAGCATCAGTACCACCTGTTGAAGCACCAAGAGCAATAATTTTCTGAGAATTTCCAGAAACAGAAAGATTATTTGAACGCATACTTGGTTTTTGAGGAGTACTCTGAATCTTTTTAGGTTGCATAACCTTAGCCTGTGAGGCAGTAATAACTTTATTTCTTAAATCTGCTGAAAAACTCTGCATATCGGCAGGAGATTTTATGAGAGGTTTTTTAACATAATCAACAGCACCGGCATCAAGAGCATCAAAAGCCTTTATAGGAGCTGAAGAAACGATAACTGCTGGTATAGGATACTGAGGTATAAGTTTTCTCAGGAACTGAATACCATTCATTTTTGGCATTTCCACATCAAGAGTGATAACATCTGGCTGAAGTTCAATAATCTTATCTCTTGCTTCATATGGGTCACTTGCCTTTCCGACAACTTCAATAAGCTTATCCTCTGAGAAAAAACGAGCAAGTGTTTCACGGAACAGCATTGAATCGTCAACGATAAGCACTCTTATTTTCTTTTCAATCATACAACATTCAGCTCCTTGTATTATATTTTTTCCATTTTACGATATACAGCAGGTTTTACGAATTTATAGCGTGAAGATTTTGAAATAGTTTCAGCGTGTCCTATAAAAAGGTAAGCACCATCATTTGAAGCATTATAAAATCGTTCAACGAGCTTATTTTTAGTATCCATCTCAAAATAAATCATAACATTTCTGCAAAAGATAACATCGAAAGGTTTTTTATAGACAATTTCGTCCATAAGGTTAAATTGCTTAAAGATTACTTCTTTTCTTATTCTGTCGCATATTTTACACGAACCATTTCCAGCTTTTACAAAATACTTAGCTTTCCAGCCAGGAGGTAAAGCCTCAAGTGATTCTTCGGAATAGACACCATTTCTTGCTTTCTGGAGAACGTCCGTAGAAATATCTGTGGCAAGTATTCTCAAATCCCAGCCGGATTTTCTTGTGCCGAAATAATCATCAATAGTCATAGCTATTGTATAAGGTTCTTCACCCGAGGAAGATGCAGCACACCATATTCTGACATCTCTATCCCTTGAAGCTTCAATCTGTGGAAGAACTACTGACTTAAAGTATTCAAAATGCTGAGGCTCACGCATAAAATAAGTATGGTTAGTAGTAAGCTTATTTACAAATTCCACAGTAGACTTGCCGGTTTTATCGGCAAGTACACTGTCAAGGTATTGATTATATGATGTAAAACCCTTTTCGTGAAGAATATTTGAAAGTCTTCCCTCGATAAGAGTACGTTTTTTGCTAAGATTTATACCATAATTATCCTCAATAAATGTTACAATTCTCTTAAATTCTTCGTTAGTTAATTTAATATCCATATTGATTTACTCCATAACCAGTTTATGTATATCGAGAAGCTGTTTAATCTCATTATCGGAATCTATGATACATTGAATGTACTGATTTTCGTTGTTATAATCGGGAGCTGAACAGGTATCAGTAGGAAGAACTGTTGAGATTTCTCTTACACTGTCAACTATAAGACCAACAGTAAGGTTATCGAGTTCGGCTATAATTATGCAGGTTTTATCGTCATAAGGTATTTCAGCCTGATTAATTTTTCTTCTGATACTTATTACAGGAATAACCTGACCTCTCATATTTATAACTCCCTTTATAAAATCAGGAACATTTGGAATATAAGTTATAGGCTGTATACCTATTATTTCAGTTATATACTGAATTTCGATACCATAAAGAACATCATTTATGTAGTACAGAAGTATCTGTCCACCGTTTGTATTAAATTCCTTTCGTGAGGCCTGAGTAAAAATTTCGTCTGCCATAATTGATTCCCTCCTCTTATTTAGCAGTCTGATATAATATTTCCTATATCAAGAATGATAGTAATACTTCCATCGCCAAGTATTGTACAACCACTCATACCCATCTGCTTGATATTATAACGGTTAAGCATAGGTGAGAAAGGCTTTACAACTACCTGCTGTTCGCCTATAAGTTCATCAGCGAGAAGACAAGCACTCTTGCCCTCCGATTCAACAAGTATTACAACACCCTCATAAATATCGCTTGATTTAGGCTCTATGCCATAATATTCGTGAAGTCTTATAAGTGGATAACACTTATTTCTTACCTTAATGATTTCATTCTGTGAAGTGTCGTGGAATATCTGATTTTCCTTAACCTTAATAAATTCCTTGATTGAATTTATCGGGATAGTAAATATGGAAGAACCTACAGAGATTTCGATACCATCAACGATGGCAAGGGAAAGAGGAATTTTTATGATAAAGTTTGTACCCTCACCCTTACGGCTGTCAACAGAAACAGTACCGCCTATTTTTTCGATACTCTGTTTTACAACGTCCATACCAACGCCACGACCAGAAAATTCGGTAACTTCTGTATTTGTAGAAAATCCAGGGAGCATAACCATATTGAAAATTTCTTTTTCGGTATATTCTTCCTCTGGTTTCATAAGAAGACCATTATTTTTAGCTTTCTCAAGAACACGTTCACAGTCGATACCACCACCATCATCGGCAACTACGATTATAACTTCACCAGAGGAGTTATAAGCCGAAAGGGTAATAGTACCCTGTGCAGGTTTTCCGAGAGCAAGACGTTCCTGAACATCTTCCTCGATACCGTGGTCCATAGAATTTCTTACCATATGCATAAGAGGGTCATTAAGGCTGTCAATAACGCTCTTATCAACTTCAGTTTCTTCACCTTCAAAGACAAGATTTACATCTTTATTGAGTTTAACCTTCATATCACGGACAATTCTTGTCATTTTATTGAAAACGCCTGAAAGAGGAACCATTCGGATAGACATAACAATATCCTGAAGTTCATCAGTAAGTTTTCTTAGCTGTCTTGTAGCTTTCTGGAAATTATCAAGCTTAAGCCCCTTAAGGTCAGGGTTTGAATTTACCATAGCTTCAGCTATAACAATTTCGCCAACCATATCGAGAAGCTGGTCAAGTTTGTTAAGGTTTACACTGATAAGGCTCTGTTTGCCCTTTGAATTGTTATTGTTGTTATTGTTATTTTTCTGAGCGATTGCATTATTAAGCTGTTCCTTTGACTGTGGAACAGGAGCTGGTTTCTTAGGAGGAGCAACCGGCTTAGGTTTTTCCTCAACTGGTTTTTTAACAACCTCTGGTTTAGGTTCTTCAGGTTTTTTGAGTTCAATTTTCTCCTGAATTTTTTCTGGCTGTGTATTATCATCAACAACGATACTTATTTCAGGAGTTTCATCATCTACTATTTCATATGATTTAATATTTATAGCGTCCTCAAATTCTCTGAATATATGCTGATAATCTGCTTCAGAGGCTTTAAATTTTATAATGAAACCATTTTCGCTTATAAACTTTGCAGTAGCAGTATTTGTTTCAATATCTGCTGGTTCATATGTAATTTCAGAGCAGTATTCACGAATTTTTTCAACGATAAGCAAAGCTCTGAGATTTTCCATTTCGCAGTTATCATCAAAGAACACACGAATTTTAACCGAAGATTCCTGATTTTTCAGTTCTGAAGAAACATCTGTGATTTTAGCTGATGGAGTTTCTGATTTTTTTTCTTCCTGAATTTTTTCAGCAACTTCATCAGTTTCCTGTTTAGTTTCTTCCTGTGGGATTTCATTACAGGAAGAATCCACAGATTGTGATGGTACTGAACCATCGGGCATTTTTCCTGTCTTTAGATAGGTAACAAAATCCTCTATTTTATTCATATGGCCACTGAAGTCAGTTGGTTCGGAATCATCGTCCTGAAGCGATTCTATTTCAGCTTTAAGCAAATCGGACGCAGCAAATATAAGGTCATAAAGTATTTCAATTGACTCTATTACTGGTTTGTCCTCACGGATTATGAAGAACATATCTTCTATACGGTGAGCGAGTGTTGACATATTTTCGAGTCCCATCATAGCGGAACTGCCTTTTATTGTATGCATTATACGGAATATTTCGTTAATATCTTCTTCATCAAAATTATTATTATTTTCAGTTCTAATCATAATCTGGTCAAGCTGTTCAAGCAAAGAGGTGGTTTCATAGATATACATATCCACCATGCTTTCCATACCTGATTCAAATCTGCCCATAATTTACACCTACCTGTTTTTCAAATTTTTAATATTTTAAGGGATTATTTCGTCCATACCACCCTTAAAGAGAACGATTTCTCCATTTTCCTCAAGACGTCTGATAGTATTGATAATAGAACGCTGAGCTTCCTCAACATCACGCATACGAACATTGTGGAGATAGAGCATATCGGTTTTGATAGTTTCCTGCTGACGCTGTGACATATTGCTGAAGATAACCTGAGTAACTTCAGTATTTGCACCTTTAAGAGCAATAGTAAGGTCTTTTGTATCACATTCTCTGATAAATGCCTGTACTTCGAGGTTATCGAGATAAGCAATATCATCGAATACGAACATTCTTTTCTGGATTTCATCAACGAGTTCTGGATTATCCCTGCCAAGTTCCTCCATAATTGATTTTTCTGTTCTCATATCGAGGTTATTCATAACTTCAGCAAGATAATTTACTCCTCCGAATTCGACCATATCCATAGATGAAACAGTACTTAACTTTTCAGACATCATTTCCTCAACATTTTTCACTATTTCTGGTGAAGTTCTGTCGAGGTCAGCAATACGCTTAAAAATCTCCGACTGTGTTTCTGGTGGAAACTCAGCGATAATCTGAGCAGATTTTTTAGCGTCAATATGCGAGAGTATCAGAGCTATAGTCTGTGGAAGTTCATTCTGTATAATCATAAGTATGCTTTTATAGTCAATCTTTTTAAGAAATTCAAAAGCACGTACTTTATTTGAATCCTGAATTCTATCCACAAGAGACTTTGCCTTATCCTTTGAGAAAGCCTTCATAAGAACGCCGATGGCATAACTCTGACCACCTTCGGAAATTACATTCTGAGCAACGCAAAGGTCATAAAATTCCTCCATAATAGCCTGAGTCTGTTCAGCGTCAATGGAATCGATACGGGATATTCCTAGAGCAAGCTTTACAATTCCTTCATCTTTCAGGTATTTAAAACCCTCAGCCGCACCCTCCTGACCGAGAGCGACCATAAAAGCAGCAGCTTTGCTGGTTGAAGTCATCCTTTTTTCCGATG
>JAZKXQ010000233.1:0-2997 GCA_045611725.1 Oscillospiraceae bacterium | reverse complement strand
AGAGCAACAGCACCTGCTGCGAGAGCAGCAGCCATTTCACCGAATACTGCTGAACAGCCTGAACTTGCTGAATAGTAAGGTCTTGTATAAGGAGAATTTTCTCCAAGACCATATGAATAAAGCTCAACAGGACCCCACCAGGTATGGTCTTCAGTACCATTACCTACCTGAAATACAACTTCATCTCCGAGGTCACAAGCTGCAAGATAATCAAGAGCATATTCAAGATTATTCTGATATATTTCATACTGACCTATTTTTTCAACTCCGTCACCATATTCATAAAGACCCCAAGCAAGCATAGCAGCAGAATATGCCATAGGAAGATTAAATTTCACGTGGTCACCAGCATCATACCAGCCACCAGGGATAAAATCGTCAGTAGTAGAATCACTTCTCCATTCAACTCTGTTCCATTCTGGGAGTTCCCCTGCCTGTTGACATTCATAGAAATAAAGCGATTTCTGAAGTGCTTCAGCATAGTTTATATCAGAAGCTGCATTTACTGATAATTTTTCAGGCATAACTGAAAAAGATGTAAAAGCAAATGCCACAGAAACGACAGCTGAAACTATTCTTTTTATATTCATTGAAAATACCTCCATACTAAAAATTAAAATATACTATATAAAGTATACACATTATTTGAGGTATTTGTCAAGAACCGTATATTAATTTGTATAATATCAACATATATTATGAGATATTTTTGTCAATCAGTCAATTTATTTACATCATAGCCGAAAAAAATCTAAGCACTGAATATATTATTTTCTGAAATACTGACTTATTCTGAAAAAATTCATCTGTTATTTCAGTAGATTCTTCCAGAGTATAAATAAAATCTGATTTAAGCTGATATAATACATTGGATTTATAAATAAAAATACTATTTTCAAACAGCATATGAAAACTTCTGTAATCGAAATTAACAGTGCCTGTCATTGCATAATTATCATCTGAAATTACAGATTTTGCGTGAATAAAACCATTTGTATATTCATATATTTTTACTCCTGCTTTTATCAGTTCATCATAATTTGAACGTGTAACAGCGTGGACATATTTTTTATCAGGAATATGTGGAGTAATTATTCTTATGTCAATTCCACTGTATGATTTGTATTTCAGAAGATTTCTCATTTCATCATCAAGAATAAGATATGGAGTTATTATATATATATAATTTTCAGCATTTTCTATAATTCCCATATATACATTTTTTCCAACAGGATTTTCATTACAGGGAATATCTCCGAAAGGTACTGAAAATCCATCATTATAAATTTTACTGGATTTTTCAAATTTTATTTCACTGCACAACTTATCTTCTGAACAGAAATTCCAGTTTTCAATAAACATTCTTGAATATTCATTTACAGCATCACCTTTTATTCTGAATGTATAATCTTTCCAGTATCCATACGCTCTCCTTGTGTTTATATATTCATCAGAAATATTAAGTCCTCCTGTATATGCTGTTGAATTATCAATAACAGTTATTTTTCTATGGTCACGACATTTGAAAAGAATATCTGCCGAGGGATAAAACTCATTGAATACAGCTGTTTTTATACCATATTTTTCAAGACTTCTGAAATAATTTTTCTTAAAAAAATTAACTGTCCCCATACCATCATAAATTATCCGTACATCTATACCCGATTGTGATTTCTTTTTTAGAATATCAAGTATCTTATTCCACATATCGCCATCGCCTATTATAAAATATTCAAGATATATTGATTTTTCTGCCTTTTCAAGTTCTTTAATATAATCTCTGAAAAAAATTTCTCCGAGGGGAAAATGCTGAATTTCTGTATTTTCATAAATATATGAACCATTTATACTATTAATATACTTGTATATAGAATAAGCTTTTTTATCACAAAGAAAAAGCTTTTTGGCTGTTTCACAATCATTATAGTTTTTAATATTACAAGCGTATTTTCTATATCTTTCTGTTCTGAATCTTCCTGAAGATGATAGCATATAAAGGAAAAATGTAATTGAAGGAAATGTAAGTAAAAGAAATACCCATAAAATTCTGAAATTTGAATTTATTCCTGAAAATATTATTTTTATAGCTGTAATAATTCCTGCTAAACGCATAATTATACAGAATTTATCAGAAATTATACAAAGAGAAACAATAAATAATACCACAAGAACATACTGTAAGGCTATAACATATGAATATATAAAAAGTCTTGATGAAATTTTACCGAATACTTTTTTCATTTTCTCACCTACCGATTATGATATTATTTGCTTATGTATATCATTTATAATCGCAGTTAAAAATTTCAAAAGTATTGAAAAAAAACTAATAACATAGTATAATTATATAAGAAAGTGTATTAAAAATTAATGTAAAAACGGAGGAAAATATGTCAGAAAATAAATTTACTGTTTCGCTTGAAAAGATTATTAATGAATTCAAGCTTGAAACAATATACATTCATAAGTCAGCAGAGGAAATTCTTATAAGTGAAAACGATGTAAACCGTCCAGGACTTCAGCTTTCAGGATTTTATACCTACTTTAACCCCGAAAGAATACAGATTATAGGTAAAATGGAATTTGCATATCTTTCAACACTTGATGAACAGATGAGATATGAAAGACTTGATAATCTTTTATCAAAAAAACTTCCTGCACTTATAATTTCAAGAGAACTCCCCTATTTTCCCGAAATGCTTGAACTTGCAAAAAAATATGAAGTGCCTCTTTTGAGAAGTAAAGACAGTACATCATCTTTTATGGCTTCCCTTATAGCATTTCTCAATCTTAATCTTGCTCCAAGAATTACACGTCACGGAGTACTTATAGAAATCTATGGTGAAGGCGTTCTTATTCTCGGTGAAAGTGGCGTCGGAAAGAGTGAAACTGCAATTGAACTTGTAAAGAGAGGTCACAGACTTGTTGCTGATGACGCTGTTGAAATAAGAAAAGTATCAAATATAAGCCTCGTAGGAAGTTCTCCGGATAATATCA
>JAZKXQ010000232.1:0-5735 GCA_045611725.1 Oscillospiraceae bacterium | reverse complement strand
TATCGAACTCACGTTAAATTAAGAAAATATTTTACTAAATTCTGAAAGTTTTCTTCAAATAGAAGCCGAAATTATCATTTTTATAATTCATAAGAGTTACTTGTATTTCCATTTTCTTGTTTTCGATTGCATAGTCAATAAACCTGTCAATATTTTTCTTTGTTACAAATTTTCCAGTGTTGAGCAGTTTTGTAACTGTTTCTATGTCTTCATTGTCAATAATAAATCTGAATATTTTTGCAAAATTTTTCTTTATGTAAGCTTCGGCAGTTTCATCTTCTGTTTTAAGATAATATCCAATAATTACAGGATTTTTAATCCTACCATTAAGTTTCTTTGAAAAATCTTTTGTTTTAAGCATTTGCATTGCTTTATAAAAGTCATCATAGTTTAAATTTTCAGGTTTAAAAGTAACACTATAAAAAATAATCTTATTAATATTATCACAACATTCAAAAACACAACCACCTATACCTGTTACTGAATGAGGGATTGTTATTTCTGTAAGATTTCGACACCAAAAAAAAGCATCATCACCTATGCTTGTTACTGAATCAGGGATTGTTATTTCTGTAAGATTTTCACAACCCTCAAAAGCACCATCACCTATGCTTATTACTGAATCGGGGATTGTTATTTCTTTAAGATTATGACAACCTTCAAAAGCACCATCACCTATGCTTGTTATTGAATCAGAAATTACATATTCATTTTTACTTTTTCCTATTGGATATTTTATTAATATACTTTTATCTTTATTAAATAGAATACCATCAATATCACAGTAAATTTTATTTGTATCATCTACTTTTATTTCTGTAAGATTTTCACACTTATAAAAAGCATCATACCTTATTCTTGTTACTGAATCAGGGATTGTTATTTCTTTAAGATTTATACAATAATTAAAAGCCAAATAACCTATTCTTGTTACTGAATTGGGGATTATTATTTCTGTAAGATTTGTACAATGACTAAAAGCCTCATTACCTATGCTTGTTATTGAATCGGAGATTGTTATTTTTGTAATATTTTTACAATAACTAAAAGCTTTCTTACCTATGCTTGTTACATTGTCAGGAATAACAACCTTTGTAACGCCTTTTTCTTCATAGTATTTTTTGAGTACTCCGTTTTCAATTTCAAAACCCATAATTTTTTCCTCCTGAAATTTACTATATATACATTATAACATTTAAACTATTCAAAAGTAAACAACTATAAAAATTAAATAAATTTTTTTGCAATAATAAAAATCTACAGTTATATATTATATAAGTGAGATATACTCCTGTGCTTATTGATAACATCGGGGCTATAGCCCAAATTTTTATCTGGAGGTTAATACAGGTATCTTACCAAAAGAGTACATGCGGTCATTCCGCCTGTACTCCAACTTTATTCTTTCTTTTTACTCCAGCATTTTTCACACTGGTAACCATAAAGCAAATGTACTCCATCGCAGAAAAATACCTTGATTAAGCCATTTACAGACATATCAAGAAGTGGAAGCAATATGCAGAAAAAATTTAATTATCAATCAGCATATATTTCATAATGCATAAATCGAAAACATTTACATTTTTATCTGCACTGAGGTCGCCTACTGATAAATCAGTCAGTGTTCCATTGCCCATAAGATATTTTTTCATTATCAGAACATCAGCAATATTGAATACTCCGTCTGCATTTACATCTCCTTTGACCATTTCTTCTTCAATCATTGCCAACACAATATAATTGACACAATATGCAGACTGTCCGTTGCTACCTAAAGTTACAATTTCACCTTTCTTAACATTATTTTTATATAATTCAAATGTAACATCATTTGAGCTTACAAAGGAAATTGATGTTTTCTCCCACTGACTAAGCCATTCAGGAACAGGAGTTACTCTTGCATCTATTGCAACATAAACCTCAATGTCTGCACCTGCAGTAAATGTTCCAAGAGTTCCTGTATAGTTTTTTGAATCACAAGCGGTCTTTATATATTCTGCACCTTCAAGTTCAGAAGGCATATTAGCAATGATAAAATCTCTGTCACCATAAATTAACGAACCATTTACAAAGCTTTCACATATCGACCAGTCAGCACTGTTTTCAGAATCATTTACCACAAGATTTTTTATCAGCTTACTGTTAAGCGGAATTGCATCACGTCCAAATATGAAATTATTGATGTTGAAAAGATAACCCTCATTACCTGTAAATTTCAGATAAAGCGTATGTTTGCCAGTGATTGTGGCAATATTGCAGGAAACATCACTCCAATCCTGCCAGCTACCTGTAGTCTGAATGTTGCATTTTGCTACAGGCATACTGTCTAAGCTGTCAACATAGACTTCAATGGCACACCCTTCATTACCACCTGAAATACGGGCAGTGAAGCTCTTTGCCCCATCTTCAAAATCTACATTACGGAACATAATATAATCGTTATTTTCAATATATCCAACATTCTGTCCACCCTCAGAGCAGTCTTCGGTTTTAATGCCATTCTGTTCATCAAAATTTTCTGCTTCAATTGTTTCAAAGGCAGAAACCGCTTCAACCTGTGTTGTTTCCGGAGAAAGTGTAACCACACCCTCAGGGAATGAATTTACAGTAAGGTCATTAATATAATATTCTATATTTGTGTATCCCTGACCGCAGTAATCACCGTTTGTATCTGTGGCATCATTGGGATTAAGTCCTCTTGCAAGTTCCCATTCATCAGGCATACCATCATTGTCAGTATCTGTAATAGTTTTCTGAAGTACTGCTGATGGGTATTCATATGTAACACCACACTGTATATTATATTTATCAAGATTTGTTTGAGAAGAGTCATACTCTGAAGTACCACTGCACGAACCTGTGCCGTTTTTTGTTTCTTCAGCACACTGACGGTCAATAGCAGTACGCTGTTCAGGTGAAATACCATTTCCGGCAAAGCTGATAACATTCTCATATGAAGCTTCTGCGGATTCGACATCATTTACAGAGGAAACATCTGTTCCATTAATAATGGTCTGAAAAGGAGTTGAAGAATAAAGATTATCTTTGGTGATACCTATACTTGTCTTGACAGAAACTCCCGACCAGTTGTCATTTGTGATTTTATGGAGTGAGCCGTCTTTGTTTATAAGACGGTTGCCGTCACAGTAAATTTTAAAATTTTCAGGAGAGGTGCTACTGTCAACATTTATCCAGTGGTATCCTCCAGTTGTGGAGTTTCCTGCTTTAAGGGTATTATTGACATAATTCAGATGTCCTATCGTACCATATGCGGTTTGATAGCCCCAGTCATAGATGATATTGTTGGTGAAGTCTGCAGTATATGTACTCTGAACCTTTCCACGAAAGTTTCTTGATACATTATGTATAATCAGGTTATGGTCAAAGGTAAGATTTCCCTTGCCCATCATCATACCAAAGCCGTGAAGACCTTTTTTATGACCACCCCACGAATCAGCAGGTCCTATTACAGAATACTGAACAGTATAGTTCATATTATTTGAATAAAGCCCCCATTGCTCATCAGTAGTCCAGCCCATTGAACAATGGTCGATAATTGAGTTAGAACCTGCTGCACCTCCCCAAGCATCATTGCCTGAGCTTGTTGAAGCATAAGGACCAGGACGGGAACTGATATAACGACAGATTATGTTATCACCCGACATACCCATTTTATAATTTTTCAATGTAATACCCGAACCTCCGGGAGCAGTCTGCCCTGCGATTGTGATATTGCTTTGGCATAAGATGTTGCTTTCAAGTTCAATTGTACCACTGACATCAAAAACAACAATACGATTTGATTTGCTTACAGCATCACGAAAAGAACCCGCACCGCTGTCATTGAGATTAGTAACATGATAAACCTCTCCCCCACGTCCTCCGGTAGCATACTTTCCGCCTCCTACAGCTCCAGGAAAAGCAAGAATGGTATTATTGTCTGCTGCATCAGCTTTAAGCTGTTGAACAGGTGAACAAGGGATTGCTGAAATCATTGTTAACATTCCTGTTAAAAAAGCAAGTCCTTTATGAAATAATTTTTTCATTATATTATTACACTCCTTCATCATTCATAATTTGCATAAGTGCCCATAGAATACCACAGATTTACTTAATATACCAAGGATAATATTCTGCAATGTGTATGTTACATTTTTAGTTCCAAGTGAATTAGCCATTAAGAAGGTATTGATTATCAATAACATAGATAAACATTTTATACCCATTATTATTATTTTCCTTGCAACTAATTATCTTGTATCTTACAGAATTTCCATTATAATCGGATTTTGTATCATAAGGATTATTACTTATAATGCGATATATATAATGATTTAGTGATGTTTTTTTCAAAAATTCAAATTTACCAAAACATAACGCCATCATTTTTCCTCCAACAAATCAGCTACAACTATTATGTATTACTTTGTTTTTAAATAAATCTTGTTTCAAACATATTTTGATTTTTATAAATCGAAAGCTGATATTCTGGTATCTTATACCACCTATTTGTAAAAATATCCTTTACAGGAATAAAACCGTGTTTGATTTCTTCTGACATTACACTATCTCCTTCACAAACAATAATTGCTACATATTTTTACATTTATTATATCATAAAATTCATATAATTTCAATATATGTTCACTGTTTTTTGTAACACTCTACCAAAATGATATAATAACGCGAATTCGATGAAAAATATAGTAAAAATGGAATATTGAAATAACACAGAAATTCCTACATAAATAAAACTCAGACTCCTAAGAATCTGAGTTTTATTTCTCCATTACCAAACATCAACCATTTTATGACTTATATACAATTATAATTACTCAATATACATTATTATATATCCAAGCTTTTTAGGATTATATCCTGCCTGTTTTATTCCAGTATTGCTTATATCATTCATTGTCCAGCCACCTGCAAGGTCAGCCTTTATATTCCAAAGCATTATATATGGTTCATATGTAGCAAACTTATCTCTGTCATATACTGAAGGTTCATAAATAATCTGATCTTTAGGTTGAGTTATTGTCCATCTTGTTGATGTATCTTTAAGCAATGTACTGTCATCACCATTAGGCCAATAGGGGATATGACCATCATTAACATTTGTTGTCTGACCACCTATCCAGAAATAATTTACTTCCTTTGAACTGCTTAAAGCTTTTGCAACGTTCACCATATTATTCCATTCTTCTTCTGTTTCAAAGGTAGCAAGCTGTCCTCCCTTTTCAGTACACAGCTTACTTGCTTCTTCCCACGAAAGTGCTGAATCATTTGGATTTTGAAGTGCTTCATATCTTTTTACTTTTTTCACTTCTATATTATCAATATTTTTGTACTCTGAATCTATAAGTTTTTCATAATCACTTTCATCTTCATAAATCTGATTAATTATTTTCTGACTGTCTTTATAATCAGGGATTTCTTCCAAAATAAGCATTGAATTATGAATATATTCCTGCTCTTTAAGATATAAAGCCTTATCATATAAAATCTGATTTATAAGTTCATTGGTATTCTCTGTATTATCAGAAACTCTTAAAATTCCAAGTGCTGTATCATATCTTTTTTCTTTATAAAGGTTATTTGCTAATTCATAACTTATACTATTAAGATTATCTGAACTGTCATTGTAATCAGCAATCTGAGAAAAAGCGATAAATGAATTAGAGCCTGTTCACATAAAAAGGGCATCAAAAATCATAGCGAGATAAATAACGGAA
>JAZKXQ010000231.1:0-5758 GCA_045611725.1 Oscillospiraceae bacterium | reverse complement strand
GCTGTATGCCTGATTTTTTCATCATTGTTCATAAAGCATTACTCCTTTGATTTTTATAATAAAAATATATTCATAAAAATCAAGGAATATGCATAATTTTAATAATCTCCTGAAATATCGGGCATAAGTCTGAACTGTATGTCAAACTCTCTGATTTCTCCCTTTTCATTCAGAACTCTTACAACGTGTGCAGTTACTATGTCATTTGGCTTTTTATTCTCAAGAGCCTTCATTATTGAATCATAATCTGTAACTTTCATTCCTTCAACTTCTGTTATGAAATCAAATGCCTGTATTTCCGTATTGGAAATATCACAGTTTTCATCAACTCCACCGATAAGAACTCCCTGTATTTCTTCGGGATAGCTGTATCCTGTTTCGGATTCAAATATCGTTGGAGCGTGGAAACTTGTATAGAAATTAATTCCTATTTTATATCGTCCCGAAACATAACCCATAGCTATAAGCTCATCTATTACAGGCTTTGCCTCATTTATTGTAATTGCAAATCCAAGACCTTCATAGCTTGAATCAACATACTTTGATGAGGTTATTCCGATAACCTGACCATACATATTTACAAGAGCTCCTCCCGAATTTCCAGGGCTTATTGCAGCATCTGTCTGTATACAGTCCATTTCAAAGCCTGTGGTATCGGTTTTTATTTTTCTGTTAAGACCTGAAACATATCCTCCTGTAACGCTTCCTGTAAGTCCTCCCGGATTGCCAATAGCCATAACCTGTTCGCCAAGCTGTACTTTATCTGAATCCCCGAATTGTGCAGGGACAAGTGAATCATCGGCAGTTATTTTTATTACTGCTATATCTGTTTTTGCATCTCTGCCTACAATTTCAGCTTCATATTCAGTTCCGTCATAAGTTACTACTTCATATACTTCAGCACCGTCAAGAACGTGTGTATTGGTTATTATATATCCGTCAGTATTCATTACAACTCCTGAACCAGTTCCCATAATTTCATTATTGTCTTCAAGATATGTGTATATTTCAACTACTGACGGACGCACTACTGCTGCAACGCCCTCTGTGGTATATTTTCCGTTTGTATCGGGGTATGATGTTATATCCAAATCTGGCTTATCCTCCAGAGAAAGACTTATATCGGGATTTAAAGCCTGTTTTTCCTCGGAAAATGCAATCTGTTCATCTTCAGAAACAGGAATTTTCTTTGAAGCGTCTGAAGAAATACAGCCAATAAATGTTATCGCAGACAAAAGGCAGATAGTTATTATAAATTTTCCACTATGTTTTTCAAAGATATTTTTTCTGTAAGGCTTATTTTGAACTCTATAGTATTCAAATTTTTCCTTTAATGCTATACGTTCATCTGTTGAAACATATATTTCATTTAAATTCTGTATTTTTTCTTCAGGCATATTTTCATTCATCAAATCAAAAAAACTCCTTTCAAGATGGAAGTTTCACTATAAATTCTGCAAATCCATCTGTTATTCCATCGGCTGAAACAGTGCCGTTATGAAGATTTATTATAGCTTTTGTTATTGAAAGTCCAAGACCTGTTCCATCTGGCTCATTTTTCTTTGCAGTTTCTGAACGGTAAAATTTATCAAATATTTTTTCTTTTTCATTTTCAGATATTCCACAACCTGTATTTCTTATTCTGAATACTGAAAAATTATCTTCTGTTGAAAATGAAACTGAAATACAGCCGTTTACAGCCGTATATTTTACTGCATTTTCAATTATATTGAAAAGAGCCTGTGAAATCATTCCAAGGTCGCCTGTGACTGTTACAATATTTTCTGAATCAAGACCTTCTATTGTTATGCTTTTACTTTCCACTACATTTTCAAGAGTACAGAACATACGCACTACTGTTTCATTAAGAGAAAATTTCTGTGGAGATGAAACTCCGTCAAGGAGTTCTATTTTTGATGTATCAAGCATTTTTGTTGTTATATCTGTAAGACGTTTTACTTCATCGGAAACTATCCTTAAATAATGCATATAATTCTTTTCGGGAATTGTTCCGTCAAGAATACCATCAACAAAGCCTCCTATTGATGTAAGAGGTCTTCTTAGTTCGTGTGAAAGAGCCGCAATTTCTTCTCTGAATTGTTTTTCAGCGTCATTCATAAAAAATCAACTCCCACTATATAAGCGATGTTTCTTCATTTTCTCTGTCAGCAGTTTCCACACCACTGACTGTATGATTTTCATCATCTTCATCGGCTTCAAATTTATAGCCAACACCCCATACTGTCTTTAATGCCCATTTTTCAGAAACTCCGTCAAGCTTTTCTCTAAGGCGTTTGATGTGTACATCAATTGTCCTTGAGTCGCCATAATATTCAAATCCCCATACCTCGTCAAGAAGCTGGTCACGAGTATATACTCTGTTGGGATTTGAGGCAAGATAGAAAAGCAGTTCAAGTTCTTTCGGAGGTGGAGAAGGCTCTAATTTTTTACCATTTATTTTAAGCTCATACCTTGTCATATTAACTGAAAGCTTATCGTATCTTACTTCCTTTACTTCACTTTCGGAAGTTACCTGTCCGACACGTCTGTATACTGCCTTTATTCTTGCAATTACTTCCTTTACATCAAAAGGCTTTACAATATAATCATCAGCACCAAGTTCAAGACCGAGAACCTTATCAAAAGTTTCGCCTTTTGCAGTAATCATTATTACAGGTATATTGGATTTTTTACGTATATCCCTGCATACCTGCCACCCATCACGCCCTCCAGGAAGCATTATATCAAGCAGAACTATATCAGGCTTGAGTGCAGAAAATTTGACAGCAGCTTCTTCTCCGTCGTGTGCAGTAATTATATTGCACCCTTCTTTTTCAAGATATACTTTCAGAAGGTCGCAGACATTTTTGTCATCATCAACAATTAAAACTTTTCCTAATGCCATTGTTTACCATTCCTTTAATATTAATTAATAATCTGTTATCAAAATATTTATATACTTATTATACAATATTAACGAAATATGTACAAGTCTAAATTATGAAGTAATAATTAATATAATTTTAATTAATTAAATAAATTTAATTAATAGAAATTCTATTCCATAATTTTATTGATATTCTACAACCAAACCCATTAATATAAAAAATATTTTGTATAAATATACAAAGTTTATTTCATATTTCAAAATATACTTGATTTTTTTTGTGAAATGGGTAAAATAGTATTTAGCACTCAAATAGTTTGAGTGCTAAAGCAGAAAATCAGAATCTTTTTTTATTCTGTAAGGAGGAATAATATATGACTATCAGACCATTGGCAGACAGAGTTGTTATAAAAATGACAGAGGCTGAAGAAACTACTTCAAGTGGTATCATTCTTGCTGGTTCAGCTAAGGAAAAGCCACAGATTGCTGAAGTTGTTGCTGTCGGCGAAGGAAAGAAAAACGATAACGGCGAACTTATCCCTGTAAGCATCAAGGTGGGCGACAAGGTTCTTACAAGCAAATATTCAGGAACTGAAGTCAAAGTTGATGGTGTTGAATATACAATTCTCAAGGAAGAAGATATCCTTGCAGTTGTTGAATAACAAAGCTTTAATGCTATGTTTATGAATTTTATTTAAAGGAGATTGCTTATTATGGCTAAAGATATAAAATACGGTGAAGACGCAAGAAAACTTCTTCAGGCTGGTATCGACAAACTCGCTGATACTGTTAAAATCACACTCGGCCCTAAGGGAAGAAATGTGGTTCTCGATAAAAAATATGGTGCACCTCTCATAACAAATGACGGTGTTACTATCGCTAAGGAAATCGAACTTGAGGACGCTTTTGAAAATATGGGTGCTCAGCTCGTTAAGGAAGTTGCTACAAAGACTAATGACGCTGCTGGTGACGGTACAACAACAGCTACACTTCTTGCACAGGCTCTTATCCGTGAAGGTATGAAGAATATTGCTGCTGGTGCTAACCCAATGATTATCAAGAAGGGTATCAAAAAGGCTGTTGACACTGCTGTAAATTCAATTATCTCAAATTCAAAGGCTGTTGAAGGCAGTGAAGATATTGCAAGAGTTGCTACTGTTTCATCAGCTGATGAAAATGTAGGTCAGCTTATCGCTGAAGCTATGGAAAAGGTTACAGCTGACGGCGTTATCACTATCGAAGAAAGCAAGACTGCTGAAACATACAGTGAAGTAGTTGAAGGTATGCAGTTCGACAGAGGCTATATCTCACCTTACTTCGTAACAGATACAGACAAGATGGAAGCTGTTTACGATGACGCTTTCATTCTCATCACAGATAAGAAAATTTCTGTTATTCAGGACGTTCTTCCACTCCTTGAACAGATTGTAAAATGCGGCAGGTTACTTGTTAAACTTCATGCAGGTCTTGTAGGCGAAGCTCTTACAACTCTTATACTTAACAATATCAGAGGAACATTCAAATGCGTTGCTGTTAAAGCTCCTGGCTTTGGTGACAGACGTAAAGAAATGCTCAAGGATATTGCTATCCTCACAGGCGGTGAAGTTATCACATCTGAACTTGGTCTTGAACTTCCGGATACTACACTTGACCAGCTTGGTCAGGCTAAACAGGTTGTTATTCAGAAAGAAAATACAATCATTGTTGACGGTATGGGTAGTAGTGACGAAATCAAGGACAGAATCAGCCAGATTAAATCTCAGATTGAAACAACTACATCTGAATTTGATAAGGAAAAGCTTCAGGAAAGACTTGCTAAGCTTTCAGGCGGTGTTGCAGTAATCAGAGTTGGTGCTGCTACAGAAATCGAAATGAAGGAACAGAAGCTCCGTATTGAAGACGCTCTTGCAGCTACTAAGGCAGCTGTTGAAGAAGGTATTGTTGCAGGTGGTGGTACAGCTCTTATCAACGCTATGCCAGCAGTTGAAAAGCTTATCCCAACTCTTGACGGCGACGAAAAGACAGGTGCTAAAATCGTTCTCAGAGCATTGGAAGAACCTATCCGTCAGATTGCACTCAATGCAGGTCTTGAAGGCAGTGTAATTATTGATAAAATCAGACGTTCACGCAAGGTTGGTTACGGCTTTGACGCATACAACGAAACATATGTTGATATGATTACAGCTGGTATCGTTGACCCAACTAAAGTTACTCGTTCAGCACTCCAGAATGCTGCTTCAGTAGCTGCAATGGTACTCACAACAGAAAGCCTTGTTGCTGATATTCCTGAAGAAACTCCAGCACCTCCAATGCCACAGGGCGGAATGGGATTCTAATAAATAAAAATTAATTATTATTAATATAAACAGCCACAGTAACTATAAAATGTTGCTATGGCTGTTGTTTTACTTAACCTTATATAATTTAAGATATTCCGTACCCCAACTGCACATTTTGTCAAGCACAGGAATAATAGTTTTTCCCAGTTCTGACAATTCATATTCAACTTTCGGAGGTACAACAGGATATACAGTTCTGATAATAAGTCCATTGGCTTCCAAATCACGCAATTGTTGAGTAAGCATTTTTTCTGTTGCTTTAGGAACAAGTTTTTTTAATTCGCTGAATCTCTTTTTTTCTTCAATTAAATGCCATAAAATAACAGATTTATATTTTCCTCCTATAAGTTCAATAGTTGCTTCAACAGGACAATTAAATTCTGACGGACATTTTTTCATTATTATAAACCGCCTTTCTGCGAAAGGCACCAATCAGTCATGAAAAAGTGCTTTCGCCAAAATAATAGGTGTGATATAATGTAGTTGAGGGAAACGGTCAACTACAGAAACCGTGGAGGAGAGTGGTGGGGCT
>JAZKXQ010000230.1:0-2996 GCA_045611725.1 Oscillospiraceae bacterium | reverse complement strand
TAATTTTTTATAAGTTTTCAGTAACGGGATAGTATGGCATATACTATAATATGGTTGATATTATGCATTGTGCTTATAATAGCAGAATTATCAACGCTTCAGTTAGTTTCTCTATGGTTCGCAGGAGGTGCATTCAATGCTTTTATAGCATCATTTTTTCTTCCGTTTAAATGGCAGGTCACAGTTTTCGCAGTTTCTTCATTAGTCATATTCCTTTGTACAATACCATTATTAAAAAATCTCAGAAATAAAAAACACATTCCTACAAATTTTGATATTGACATCGGAAAAGAAGCTTTTATCATTGAAAAAATAGACAGGAAAAATAATACAGGCAGAGCAAATCTTAATGGAGTTAACTGGATAGCTGTTTGTGAAAATGAAGATGATGTAATTGAAAAAGGTGAAAGAGTTATCATTAAAGAAATCAAAGGGGCGACTTTGATAGTTGCCAGAAAATGAATTATGGAGGTCTTTTATGAAATTTATAGTTGTACTGATAATTTTACTGGTTGTATTCCTTGTATCAAATATTAAAATAGTTCCTCAGACATATGTTTATGTAATTGAACAGTTCGGAGCATATTCTACATCTTGGAATACAGGTCTGCATTTTCTTCCTCCTTTTATATGCAGAATTGCAAAAAAGGTTTCAACTAAGGAAAAAGTTGCAGATTTTAAGCCACAAGATGTTATTACTAAAGATAATGTAAGCATAAAAATTGATACTGTTGTTTTCTATCAGGTAACAGATGCCAAACAGTATACTTATGGCGTTGAAGACCCTTTGACAGCTATTGAAAATCTTTCAGCAACAACTTTAAGAAATATTATTGGTGAGCTTGAACTTGATGCAACTCTTACTTCAAGAGAAGTAGTAAACGAAAAGATAACTGATATACTTGACAGAGCCACTGACAGATGGGGGATAAAAGTTAACAGAGTTGAACTTAAAAATATTGTTCCTCCGAGAGAAATTCAGGACGCTATGGAAAAACAGATGAAGGCAGAACGTGAAAGACGTGAGAAAATTCTTCAGGCTGAAGGCGAAAAGAAATCTCAGATACTTGTTGCAGAGGGTGAAAAAGAATCAAAGATTTTAAGGGCAGAAGCTGAAAAACAAGCTGAAATTCTTCGTGCAGAGGCTGAAAAACAGGCTATGATACTTCGTGCAGACGCATTAAGAAGTCAGAAAATACTTGAGGCAGAGGGTGAGGCTCAGGCAATTGAGATGGTACAGAAAGCACTTGCTGAAAGTATTGTGAAACTTAATGAGGCTTCACCGTCTGAACAGGTAATTGCTCTTAAATCCCTTGAAGCATTCGGAAAAGCAGCAGATGGCAAAGCGACAAAAATTATTATTCCAAGTGAAATACAAAGCCTTGCATCAATGGCAACTACAGTCAGTGAATTAATTCATAAAGATGAATTAAAAAAATAGAAAATAAATACAATAAACCTTCTGTGATGTTCTATCACAGAAGGTTTTTAGTTATAAATTAAATAGCAAAGTCGCTATAATGCAAGATAATTAAAAGCTTTTACAAGAATATTCCAAGTAAATAAATCAATAGAACCTGTTTGAGGTCGTTGAGTTATTGCCTGAAAACTTTTTACTGCCTTTACAGTCTGATTATCAAAAAAACCATTTATATTTATTGGCTGATAATTTAAAGTATCTTCAAGAACAGTATTCAGCATTATCTGTAAAAGCGTTACATTGTATCCTCTCTCTCCTTGTTGCATAACATATGATTTTGACGGAAAAACATCTATTCTTTCCGGAGGAACACTTACAAGATTTTTATAAACAGAAATGATTTTATCCCACGTTGCACGGTTTACTTCTCCTGTAACGGGAAGTGAATATTCCTGCTGAAAAGCTTTTACAGCAATTTGAGTTTCAATTCCAAAAATACCATCTGGAATAATTCTCGGTATTTTTGGATTATAGTATGAAATTCCGTGCAAATATCCCTGTATTTCCTTTATATGTGCTTTACGCTGTGCATCTGTATATGCCATAAATTCTCTCCTTTATTCACCCTTTATAACATACCCTGGATTCTGATAGGGCTTTTTGTCATAGCCGTATTTAAGTATTGAGTATTCTTTTGCAATACTATCCCAAGTGTTTGCAGTGACAACGCCTGACGGCTGGAGTCCGAATTGTCTTTGAAATGCTGTGACAGCCGATTTTGTTACAGGACCGAAATATCCTGTTGCACTTACATCTGGAATTGATGGATAGCTTTGATGAATAAATGAAAGGTATGTCTGCAATATTCTTACATATTCATTACTGATACCCTCTTTGAGAACGATACCAGGATATAAAACAATATCATCTCCATCATCAACTGGTACACTTTCAACTATACCAAGATATGCTCTGTATAAATCGTTCCACGTTCTTCTTTCAACAATTCCTGTTTCGGGCAGACCAAAGACTCTTTGAAATGATTTTACTGATGCTTCTGTCTGTTCTCCGAAATATCCTGTTATATCGACTGGCTGAAGACTTTCATAATAAGCACCGATTACTGCAAGATAATACTGGAGAGTTCTTATTTCTCCTCCTTCCATACCTATACGCAAATCCTCTGTGTATTGTCTTGAAATTTCATCAAGATTTACTCCCTCTGAATTGAGTTCAGCAAGTTTTTTTACACTTGTATAGATATAAGCTATTTTATACCACGTTGATTTATCAACCATACCTGTTACTTTAAGATTGAAAATTCTTTGGAAATCTTTTACGGCTTCTTCGGTATTTACTCCAAATACTCCATCAACAGATTCTATTTTCTTTATTGCAGGATAATTCCTTGAAATTCTGTTAAGCTGTTTCTGAATTGTTTTAACATCGTTTCCAGCCATTCCAAGACTTATTATCATTCCAGGATAAGATGGAGTATTAGTTCTTACTTCAGCATCGTTTACTATTTCTATATCATTTCCATAATATTCCCTCAAAATATCATAGGGAGTATAAC
>JAZKXQ010000229.1:0-5621 GCA_045611725.1 Oscillospiraceae bacterium | reverse complement strand
ATTCTTGGCCATAAGGGCTTACTTAAAAATCATCGTGCAGTATGCTATATGGGCTTTGAAAAGGAGCTTATCGGAGCTGAAACAGGTGATGAGCCTGTATGCGTTTCAGGTAAATTTATTACTTCAAGAGGTATGGGAACTGCTGTTGAATTTGGTCTTAAACTTGTTGAAATTCTTAAATCAAAAGATGTCAGTGACAAATTAAGATATTCTATTCACTGCCCACAATAGCTGATAAATTATGGATACAAAAAAAGCTTTAAGAAAACATATGAAGGACATAAGAAAAAATATGAGTTCTTCATATAAAAAAGAATGTGATGAAAAAATTTTTTCAAGTCTTATTTCATCATCTTTATATAAGAATACCAATACAATTCTTTGCTATGTTTCAACTGATATTGAAGTTGATACAAGACAGTTTATAGAATATGCTCTTAATGATTGGAAAAAGATTGCAGTACCTAAAAGTTATGATAATGGAATTATGCTGTTTTATGAAATAAATACACTTGAAAATCTTGAACGTTCACCATTTGGAATTGATGAACCGTGTGAAAATATTCACAAAAAAATTAAAGAATCAGAAATAAATAATGCTTTATGCATAGTACCGGCATTATCCTTTGATAAATCTGGTATGCGTCTTGGATATGGAGGGGGATATTATGACAGATTTCTTTCTGTATGTTCCCCAAAAACAATTGGAATATGTTATTCTGTATGCATATCGGATAAAATAGACAGTCATAAGTATGATGTAAAAATAAAAAATATTATTACTGAGAATAATATATTGGAGGTAAGCGATGAGCAGGAAAACAAAAGATGAATTAAATCTTAATGAAGATGAAAGTTTATTTGATGAAACAGAAGAAGAATTTATTGAAGATGATGAAGAATTTTTTGATGAAGATGATGAGGAATATGAGGAGGAAGAAATAGAAGAAGATTATGAGAACTATGACTTCTATCCTGTAAAAAAGAAAAAGAAGAAAAAGAAAAACCGTAAGAAAATTTTTAAAATGAAAGTTTCTGCAAGTATTATAACTCTTGCATTGATATTCGGTGTTTCAATAATTCTTTCAGTTACTCTTATCTATCTTGGCAAGGAATTTATGGGAATTGACAAATCATCAAAAACATATATACTTGAGATAGAAGAAGGTGCTACAACAGATGAAATAGCCTCTTTGCTTTATGACAACAATATAATAAAAGTTCCGGAACTTTTCAAACTCTTTACAAGGATTCAGAAAAAGGATTCAAGCTTTACAGCAGGAGAACATCAGCTTCGTCCTGATATGGACTATTCTGCAATGATTAAGGAACTCTGTACAAATGTTGATGAATTGAGAGAATATACAACAGTTACATTTCCAGAAGGTACAAATGTTTATGAGGCGTCGAAAATTCTTGAAGAGGCAGGTATATGCGAGGCTAAATCGTTCACATATTTCTTTAATACTGGCTGTGATATGAGCGATTTTGAATTTGCTAAATATCTTCCTTCAACAAGTGACCTTCAGTTTTATGCTATGGAAGGTTATCTTTTCCCAGATACCTATGATTTCTATCTTAATGAAGACCCGGAAGTAGTGTGTCAGAAAATTTTCACAAACTTTGATAAAAAATTCAAGCCCGAATATTATGACCGTATGAAAGAACTGAATATGAATATAAATGATGTTATAACTCTTGCATCAATGATTCAGGCAGAGGCAGGACGTATTGATGATATGAAAGATATTTCATCTGTATTCCATAACAGAATTAATAATCCTGATACATTCCCAAAACTCCAGTCAGACCCTACAGAAAAATATGTGTATGAAGTAATTGAGCCTAATACAAAGGTAAAGAATGAGAATATGATACTTGCGTATAATACTTATGAAAGTGCAGGACTTCCTCCTGGAGCTATATGCAATGCAGGTGCAGATGCTATTGAGGCTGCTCTTTATCCAAATACAACTAATTATTATTACTTCTATGCAAATATAGATACAAAAATTACTTATTTTGCTGAAACTCTTGAAGAACATTATGCAAATGAGGATATGGTTCAGCAACAGTATAAGGAAGCTGAAGCAAATAAGGAAGATGAGGAGTAAATTTATATGAAAATTCCATCTCTTGAAGTTCTTGCTCCTGTTGGGGATTATGAAAGACTGCTTTCTGCTCTTAATTATGGAGCAGATGCAGTATATCTTGCAAGAAAAAATTTCGGTATGAGAGCAGCACCGTCAAATTTTGATTTTGAGGGCTTAAAAAATGCCGTTGAGTTATGCCATAAAAAAGGAGTAAAAGTATATCTTACCTGTAATATTCTTCCGAGAAACAATGAAATTGCAGATTTTCAGCAATTTGTTGAGGAAGCCGTGGAAGCTAAGGTTGACGCTCTTATTGTTGCAGATTTAGGATTACTTTCACTTATTAAGAAATATGCACCCGATATGGAAATCCATATGTCAACACAGACAGGCATTGTAAATTATGTGACAGCCAATGAACTTTATAATATGGGTTGTAAAAGAGTAGTTTTAGCCCGTGAACTTTCCCTCGAGGAAATTGCAGGTATAAGAGCAAATACTCCTCCCGACCTTGAAATAGAAGCCTTTGTACACGGGGCTATGTGTGTATCATTTTCCGGAAGATGTTTACTATCAAGCTATCTTGTAAACCGTGACGCAAACCACGGAGAATGTGCCCAGCCTTGCAGATGGGGTTATCATCTTATGGAGGAAAAGCGTACAGATGAATTTTATCCCGTATTTGAAGATGAACAGGGAACATATATTCTTAATGCAAAAGATTTATGTATGATTGACCATATTGATAAACTTGCTCAAGCAGGAGTTACAAGCCTTAAAATTGAAGGTCGTGCAAAGTCTGCGTATTATGTTTCAGTCGTTACAAATGCATATAGAATGGCAGTTGACCAGTATTATAAAAATCCTGATAATTTTCAGCTTGAACCGTGGGTAAGAGATGAGGTTTTCAAGGTAAGCCATAGAAAATACTGTACAGGATTTTTCTTCGGACACCCTAAGGATTGTCAGTATTATGAAACAGGTGGATATATCAGAACATATACAGTAGTGGGAGTTATTGACAAATGCGAAAATGGTATGATATATGCTACCCAGCGTAACAGATTTTTCAAGGGAGATGAAATTGAAATATTTTCCCCTAAGACAAAACCTGTTATAATTAAAGTTGAAGAAATTTTCAATGAAAATGGCGAAAGCGTTGAAAGTGCAAATCACGCTATGATGAAATTTTCAATTCCCTGCGAAATGGAATTTCCTCCCGAAGCTATAATGAGAATTAAAGATAAATAGCAAAAAATCGGTTCACCTTAATGATGAACCGATTTATTTTTATAGAATTTATTGTAAAATTTACTGTGGTGAAAGTCTGTCATAGAGAGCCTGATATTTCTTTGCAGATTCTCCCCAGGAGAAGTCTTCCTTCATTCCTCTTACAACCATATTATCCCATAATTCTCTTGTATTGAAATAAACGTGCTTTGCATAATTTATTGTATTGAGCATTTCGTGAGCATTATAATTTGCAAATGAAAATCCTGTGCCGGAGTTTTCATATTCATTGTAAGGCTTTACAGTATCTTTAAGACCTCCTGTTTCTCTTACAATCGGAACTGTACCATAGCGGAGTGAGATAAGCTGAGTAAGACCGCAAGGTTCAAAGAGTGAAGGCATAAGCATTGCATCAGCAGCTGCATAAAGTCTGTGAGCAAGTTCATTTGAATAGAAAATATTTGCTGAAACACGGTCGCTGTGATGATATTGATAATCTCTGAACATATTTTCATATTGTGCAGTGCCTGTACCAATAATTACAAACTGAACATTACTGTCAGCAATACCGTCCATAACGCAGTTTACGAGGTCAAGACCTTTCTGGTCAGTAAGTCTTGAGATGATACCAATAATCATCTTGTTTTCATCAACAGGAAGTCCAAGCTGTTTCTGGAGTTCTGTCTTATTTATTTTCTTAGCCTTCAGAACGCTTTTTGCAGTGTATGTCTTATAGATAAGCTTGTCCTTTTGAGGATTGTATGCATCATAATCTATACCGTTTACGATACCAACGAGAGAATTATTTCTGCATCTCATAAGACCATCAAGACCTTCACCATAGTATGCAGTCTGAATTTCTCCAGCATAACTTTCACTTACTGTGGTTATAATGTCAGAGTATACAAGACCACCTTTGAGCATATTTGCATTTTTCTTGTATTCCGGATTTACAGGAGTAAATTCAAGTTTATCTGGTGTATAGAGGTATTCCGGA
Source organism: Oscillospiraceae bacterium (assembly GCA_045611725.1). Classification (GTDB taxonomy): domain Bacteria; phylum Bacillota; class Clostridia; order Oscillospirales; family Ruminococcaceae; genus UBA5884. Next base: position 1,301 of record JAZKXQ010000229.1, on the reverse strand, counting down.
AGTCCTGTATGGTATCTGAAATGTTCTAAATCCCATACGCCCTGGAATTTAAGATTGTGTATTGTCATAATTGCTTTAGTGCCTCTGTAGAAATCATTTTCAGCATAAATTGAACGCATATATACAGGAACAAGACCAGATTGCCAGTCGTGACAGTGGATTATATCGGGTCTGAAGTTGATAACTGGCATAACAGCGAGTACAGCCTTACAGAAATAGAAATATTTTTCCATATCAAACATAAGGTCATCAGTATAAGGAGTATCACCACCGAAATATTTTTCATTGTCAATGAAATAATATGTAACACCCTCGTATTCGCAGGTCATTACACCTACATATTCGTGCATAGGGTGTTGTCCCATATCCATATAGAAGTGTGTAAGATACTGGAAATTTTTTCTCAAATCCCATTTAATGCATTTGTAGTTAGGGATAACTACTCTTACATCGTATTTCTTACGGTCTATTGCTTTTGGAAGTGAGCCTACAACATCAGCAAGACCACCTGTTTTTATAAAAGGTTCACATTCGGAAGCAACAAAAAGAATATTTTTCATAATACTGACCAATCCTTTCATCAAATATATCGAAAAAACATATTTTTTATATTAATTAGATTATAACATATTGAAAAAAAAGTGTCAATCAGTTTAAAAATTTTCATCTTAAACTTTTATAAAATACTTGACTTGAATAAAAAAAATTGCTATTATTATATTAACTCGCAATTAGTTAAAGGAGGCATTTATATGGGTGTGGAACTTGATAAAAGCAAATATGAAAAAGAGATAAAGAAAATTTATTTTGATGCTCGTGAATGGTCTTTCAGCAAGGAATATGCTGAAACAAATAAAGGTGAACGTACTTTTATAACAAGCTTTGATGATTCACTTGTTGAGGCTTATACTCTGGGAAGCTGGGACGATGAATATTCTGAAATAACAACAAAACAGCTTATATTAAATCAGAATTCAGATTATGTATTTACTTTCTGGCTGAATGGTGGAGAAAATCCCCAGCAGACTGAAATATGCAGTTTACAGATTATTTTCAACAATGACAATGAAAACAAGAGAATTTATAAGCTTAACAGAAATATGATAAAGCCTGTAAAATATCATAAAGGCTGGTTACTTTTTGAAATTCCGTTTTCAACTGAAAATAATGAGTTTACTCAACTTAAATTTACTGTAAAAGGTGCTGTAATGACAATTATTCCTGCATTAGACAAGGAAAATTATGTACATCTTTCAGATGATATTCAGCAGACTTGTTATCCTATGAGATATAATATAGCT
>JAZKXQ010000228.1:0-5177 GCA_045611725.1 Oscillospiraceae bacterium | reverse complement strand
ACATGATAAAAAACTGCGACCTTGTCATCGGTTCAAGATATGTCAAAGGAAGTAGTATCAAAAACTGGAATTGGAAACGAAAATTTATTTCATATTATGGTAATTCCCAGCCTGTACAGAATACACCTGTTGCAAAAGCTGAAAATGTTGATATATTCTATGCAATTGAAAACGGTCTTAAAAATGAAGGTGGAAAAATAACTGAAAAGCTCCTTGAAACACACGAGGCAATGGATATTGTAAATAATATGCTTATACCTGCACTTGATAAGGCAGGAACTCAGTTTGAACAGGGAAAAATATTCCTTCCACAGCTTATTCTTTCAGCTGAAGTAGCTCAGAAGGCTTTTGAAGTTATCAAGGCTAAGATGGTTAATTCTAATTCTTCACCTGTAAGCAAGGGAAAAATTATTCTTGCGACAGTAAAGGGAGATATTCACGATATAGGAAAAAATATCGTCAAGGTACTCCTTGAGAATTATGGATATACAGTAATTGACCTCGGCAGAGATGTTGAATATCAGGCTGTAGTAGACTCTGCGATTGAACATAATGTAAAGCTTATTGGTCTTTCAGCACTTATGACTACAACACTTAAATCTATGGAAGAAACAATTGCTCTTGTAAGGAAAAATAATATAGACTGTAAAATCTGGGTAGGAGGAGCAGTTCTTACTCCAGAATATGCAGAAAAAATAGGTGCTGATTTCTATGCAAAGGACGCTAAGGAATCGGTTGACATAGCAAAGAAAATACTTGGATAGAATAATGCCAATCCGATGGATTTTGAAATTCATCAGATTGGCATTAAATTTATTGAAAACTTATTGTTTTAAAAATTCCTTGTAAAATCTTCCCGATTTCAGATTTTTTATATCTTTTACAGTGCTTTTTGAAGTCTGATTTTTAGATACAGCTTTAGCTTTTTTATAAGCCTCCTCATAGAAATAAATCTGTGAATCAAGAGGCTGATTTTCTGAATCAGATTTTTTTACATATGTTCCATCAGGCTGTTGTATTCTTGCCTTTACATTATCATTAAGCATAGTGCAGAACATATTCCAGATTCTTTTTCTTATATCCTTATCTTTTACAGGAAGTGCTACTTCAACTCTGCATACTGTATTTCTTGTCATATAATCAGCTGAACTGATATATATTTTTCTTCCATTTCCTGTGCCGAATATATAAATACGGCTATGTTCAAGAAATCTTCCTACTATGCTTGTAATTGTAATGTTTTCTGTATACCCTTCTATTCCGGATATAAGACAGCATAAACCTCTTACAATAAGATTTATCTTTACTCCTGCACAAGACGCCTCAACAAGCTTGTCTATTATCACTTTATCTGAAAGAGAATTGATTTTTGCACCTATATATGCAGGTTTTCCCTGTTTTGCAAGTTTAATCTGTTCATCAATCAGATATGTTATTTTATTTTGCAGACATTTTGGAGCAACCATAAGATGTTTTGTATTCTCTACAAGATTTCCCAATGCAAGTGAATTGAATACATTATTTGCCTCAAGTCCTATTTCAACATTTGAAGTCATAATTGACAAATCAGTATAAAGAAGTGCAGTTTTTTCATTATAATTTCCTGTTCCTACCTGTGTAATATATTCAATCTTATCCTCTACTTTTCTTGTAATAAGTAAAAGTTTTGAATGTACTTTAAGATTTGGTGGACCATATATTACAGTACACCCTGCACGTTGGAGTCTTTTTGACCAGCCTATGTTATTTTCCTCATCAAATCTTGCACGAAGCTCTACAAGTACAAGAACAGATTTTCCATTTTCAGCCATTTTAATAAGTGCGTCAATTATACGGCTGTTTTTTGCAAGTCTGTAAAGAGTTATCTTTACAGAAACTACATTTTCATCACAAGCTGTTTCATTAAGAAGTTTTATAAAACTGTCAATATTTTCATATGGATAACTTAAAAATATATCTTTTTTCTTAATCTGTTCTATCATTGATTCATTATTATTTATCATTGATGATTGCTGTGGGACAAGTTTAGGAAATCTTAAAGTTTCATCATCAAGCATATATGCCATACTGAATCCAAAAGAAAGGTCAAGAGGAGATTTTATATGGAAAATCTGATTTTCCGATATTTCAAGCTTTTCACAGAGATACTTTAAAGCTGTACTGTTGAATTTTCTTGACATCTGCATACGGACAGGCATTAATTTTTTACGTTTTTTTACAAGCTCCTCCATAACATCTCTGAAATCAACATCGTGGTCAAATAATGCCTCCTCAGCATTTATATCAGCATTTCTTGTAATTCTTATAAGAGTTTTATCAAGCACTTTATAATTTTCAAAAACTTCCGGAGCATAATGAAGAATAAGCTCCTCTACGAGCATAAATCTAAGTGAATTTTTAGATGGATATACAACTCTGTTAAATGCACCATTTACAGGAAGAATACCTATTTTTACCCCTGTTTTTGATTCAAGATATATTGCAACATAAATATCCTTATTCTGAAGGAAAGGAAAAGGGTGGCGTTTGTCTATAATAAGAGGTGAAAGAAGTGGTTTTATTTCGTGTTTGAAATAATATTCAAGAAAAATTTTTTCATCGTCCGTAGCATTATCAAAAGTAAGCTGTTCAACACCATATTTTTTCAATGATTTCATAATATCATTATAAGTATTATCTTTTACAGTTTCAAGTTCCTGTGTTCTTTTGAAAATCGCTTCAAGCTGTTCAAGGTTTGTCATATTTGTTTTATTTTCACGTCTGGAGTCGTCCAATATCATCTGGTCATAAATAGAACCTACTCTTACCATAAAAAATTCATCAAGATTTGTCTGAAATATAGTAGCAAAAGTAAAACGCTCAAGCAAAGGAACTTTTTCATTCTGTGCTTCCTCAAGTACACGCTCATTAAATTTAAGCCACGAAAGTTCCCTGTTATCATATATATTTTTTTCTGTCATTTTTATCACTCCGATACTAAGTACTTTTAATTATATTATATACTAAATACATCAGCAAGGTCAAGTAAAAATTGTGTAAATTATATAATATTAAAAAGCGTATGCAAAAAACATACGCTTTTATTATTTATTCAAGACTAACTGTTATATCATCATCATAATCTTCTTCATCTGATGAAACTGCATTCTGCATATCAAATTTTTCAAGAGGTTCTGTCTTGTATGAATTGTAATCTTTAGACATTGTACTTTTCATATTAAGTTCTTTAATATGCTTTTCAATCTCCTCTTGTTCATTAATTTTACTGCTTTCTATTTCATTATTCTGAATATCAAGTGCTTTAAGCTGTTTTTCAAGCTTTTCTGTTTCATCTGGTTTCTGATTATGTTTAGCTATTTTAGCCTTTTGTTTTTCAAGATGTGCTTTATGTTCAGCAGCTTTCTTATCTGCCTCGTATTTGTTTTCATTTACCTGAAGTTTAAGAATATCAACCATATATGAAAGAGTATCTGTATCAAACACCAGAGCAAGTGAAATATCGTCCTGACTTCCGTGATGGGTTCTTTTTTTCAGATTATTCTCTATCATATTTTCAGAGCGTTCCATATTATCAAGCTGACTCACTATTATATGATTATATTCTTCAAAACTTTTTTTACTTCCAAAAGATGTATAAAGACCGTCTGTCGATACAAGCATAGCTATTGGATTATTCCCTATTCTGTAAAAACTATTGAACATCTCCATAGCGTTTGAATTACATAATGACGCAGTAAGATTTGCAGGACAGCTTTCATCGTCCTCTATTGGCATTTCTGTGCTTCCATCATTGTTTACAAGAACCATACTTCCATCTCCGAGCTGTATTCCAAAGCAAAAATGCGTTGTCATAAATACAGCAATAAGAGTACTTCCATATATTGATTCAAGCTTCAGTTCATTATATTCTTCTTCTGTAAGCCTTACAGTTTCTTCAGGTTTAACAGGTACTGCTGCGTGATAATTATTTACTATATCATTCCAGCAAAGTATAACCTTTTTCTGTATTTTTTTAATTGTATCAGACGGATTTTTTATGAATGCTGATTCAAAAAGCTGCATATTTGAACACAGATTGTCAATGGTATCACATACTGCGTGAACAGCTGCTTTTGAACCTATGTCACTTCTGAAATGTTTTTTACTGCCGTGACCGTCTGCCACTACTGCTATACAATAGTTATCTGTAACTTTTATGGCTGACCAGTCCTGACAAACTGTTCCTGCAGAAACGTGACTTGCACCTATTACAGTCTTATTAAGTCCGTTGAACAAGATTTATCACCCCTGTCTGAAAAAACTGAGAAAAATTTTACCAACCTGCATCAAGAGTGCCGTCATTAGTAGTATCAACAGTACTCATAATATCCTGTATTTCCTTGCCGAGCTGCTGTTGTTTTTTATTCGCAACATCATATATATCAAGTTCGTGGTCTGTATCATCTGAAAGAGTCATACTCTTGCTTCCTATCTGCGAAGATGTTACAGCTACTCTCTTGATAAGCTGTGCAAGTTGAAGTCCTGAGTATGCGTGAACTACAGTTTCCTTACTTCCTGTAAATTCAGCAAGCATATCGTCATTAGCTTCCTCACCTATACCAAGAGCAACTTTGAGAGCATACTTATACCAGCTGTTTGCCTCAAGATATTTAAGTCCAAGCTTATAGTCGTCTGTAGGGAAACCATCTGTAAGAAGGAATATTACAGGAGCAAAGGACATTGAAGGGGAATTAAGAAATGTACTTCTCGAAAGTTTTGCAGCAAGTTCAGTAAATGCCTGTCCCATATCAGTAACACCATTAGCTTTGAGTGGAGTCCAGGTGAAATCCTCAACAGAAATTGGTTCGGAATACATCCACGCACAGCCATCTGAAAATGTAAGAACTGCTATTTTAACTTCTGTATCAGCTTCACCTATTTTTCTTATTTCGGGGATAAGCTCGTCCATAGCAGTATTAAGCTCTCCCATTTTAAGACCTTTCATACTTGATGAACGGTCAATAAGAAAGAACATTACAAGGCTTCTTTTGGATACGCCCACAGCGTTAAGTGGGTCATCATCAAATTCTATATTAAACTTTTCTAATTCGCTCATTTAAAATTTCCTTTCAAAAATTATGATTAATAGCCTATTTTAGCAGTTATATCGTTTCCGAAATCAATTTCAAGCCCCTTCC
>JAZKXQ010000227.1:0-10871 GCA_045611725.1 Oscillospiraceae bacterium | reverse complement strand
ACACCTATTACCATTCCGATAAATCCAAAGAATCCACTTGCAACTAATATTGAGAATATAATCCAGAATGTAGGAAGTCCGATAGAATTTCCAAGAATCTTAGGGCCTATAACATTTCCATCAAGTTGCTGGAGAATGATTACAAATATAACATATGGTATAACTTTCATAGGATTTGCAAGGAGAATGAGTATACCACCAGGGATAGCACCAAATATAGGGCCAAAGAAAGGAATGATATTTGTAACACCAATTATAAAGCTTACAAGTACAGCATATGGCATATCCATAACAGTAAGGGAAATAAATGCAAGTATACCAATAATAGTTGAATCCACTATTTTTCCAACAAGGAATCCTATAAATTTATCATTTGCATCCTTTGCTATACCTAAAAATTTATCGCATTTTTTCTTTGACATCATTGCATATAAAGTCTTTTTGGATTGTGCAAGAAATCCTTCTTTATTGAAAAGCAAATATATTGAAACGATAAAACCAAGCAGAAAATCCTTTACACCTACCAAAACAGATGAAATACCTGTTGTAAGTTTTGTCATTATATTTTCTATAACAGGTTTCATATTTGTAAGGAAATCAGAAATATAACTCTGAGCAGATGCAACCTGTTCTTCAAGCCATATTCTTATCTGTGAGCTTATTTCAGGATTACTGTCAAGAAATTCAATTATTGAATTGTAAAGATTATTAAGATATTCCGGTGCAACATCAACAAGTCCGCTAATACTATTTATAATTTCAGGAGCTATTATAGCTATAAAGCCTGAACATATTGCAAGACCTATAATTTCTGTAATTGTAACGCTTATTGTTCTTACAAAGGACTTTTTTCTTTCTTTTTTCTTGTTTACAACTGAAGCTATAAATTTATCCATTTTTACCATTATAGGATTAAGAAGATAAGATATAATAAGCCCCCATATAATCGGTGAAAATATTTTAATAATATCCTTAACATTCTGCAAAAACTCATCGTATCTCAAAACTATTGCAACCATAAGAATGCAAATTGCAAATACAATAACAACATATGCTGCAATTGTATTATACTTTGAATTGAATTTTATTTTCATAAAAAAATACTCCCTTTTTTTACTCCACAAATCCTGCTGAAAAATCCTTATGATTACATAAGGATTTTTTATAATAATTACTATTTGTTATCTCTCCTGTTGTTATTCGGATTTCTTCTTGGCTGTGAAGAATTTCCTGTACGTCTTACAGCTTGTTGAGTTGTAACACGCTTTCTTGTAGCAGCGTGTTTTCTTGCTATCATCATATTTCTATACTGATAACCATAATATACAATGTATATTGCAGAAAGAATTACTCCGAAAAGTATTGCAAGTCCAAACCATTTAGATTTAAAAAATCCCTTAAAAACATCAAACCAATATTTTGACTGCGATTTTTCAATATCTTCCGATGCAAGAAGATTTGTTTCAAATATAACTTCTCCAGAATAAAGCAATTGTACTTTTCCAAGTATATCACCTTCATAAACAGGTGCTTTTATATCTTCGAGTACTTCTGTTTTAGTTTCTATCAGAGATGTACTTACTGTATTATCCCACAAAATTTTATATCCTTCCTGTGGTTTAAGAATAACAAATCCTTTACCTGCTGAATGTATAACCTTAACTTCCTGAGTTTCCTGTTCAGTTGTCAGAAGTGGTTTGTATGAAAAGTTATTGAATGACCATTCAAGAATATTTTCAGCGTCTTCAATATGCGAATACCAACTTTCGCCATTTTCATCATCTATAGGAGCATTAAGCAGAATAACTATATTGTTATTTCCATTTTGAGCAGCCTTTGTTGCTAATGCTCTGCCAGTTTCATCACCATAACCTGTTTTTATTCCTCTTGCGTACGAATAATAATAATCAGAATCTTCAATTGTCATAAGATTTGTATGAGTAATTGTCCACGGTTCAGAATGTATATTCGATGCTGGTATCTGATAACTTGAAGCTGTTGCTATTTCTTCAAAATGCTCTACTGTAAGGGCATATTTAAGTATTTTCAGCATATCATTTGCTGTTGTAAGCTGTTCAGGGTCATAAAGACCGTGTGCATTAGTAAATTTGGTTGATGTACAGCCAAGCTCCTGTGCTTTTTTATTCATCATATCGACAAAACCTTTTGTACTTCCATTTCCGATATGATATGCAATAGTTCCAGCAGCTTCTGTTGATGAGGCAAGCATCATTGCATAAAGCAAAGTTCTCATAGTTGCTTCCTCATTAACCTCAAATTCAGCAATCGGGATAAATATATCAGGATAAAGATTTCTGTATTCGCCAAATTCAGTAAATACACTTTCAGGACAAGCAACAACTCTTTCAAGATTGTCACAGTTTTCAAGACATATTATAGCCGTCATAATCTGTGCAAGTTGTGCAGGTGCTTGTTGTTTATCAGCATTCTTTGCATAGAGTACTGAATCAGTATCCATATTATAAAGCACTGCTGATTCACTATTGATTTCAAATGGCGGTTTAAAAGTGATTGCTTGTGCTTTGAGTTCAGGAACAAAGCATAGCATAAAAACAAAGGCTGTAAAAACCGCAAAAAATCTTTTCATTTTCCTATCATCTCCATTTTTTCAAACAATTATAATATAGTTAAAACCCTGATTAAAATTCAGGTTTACAATAATAACAGCATATATTATATTATAGCAAATTTTATTGTAAAGTCAAAGTATTTTTTCAGATTTTTTTTATTTTTTTTACACTTTCTAATTGAATAGTATAAAAAAATATGATAAAATAATTTCAGACATAATTATTATGTATGAAAGGATTGATATTGATTGATTTTTATAACAGGTGATACACACGGTGATATAACAAGGTTTAAAGATTCCAAATTGAGAAAACTAAAAAAAAATGATAATCTCATAATCTGTGGTGATTTCGGATTTATCTGGGATTCTTCAAAGCAGGAAAAATCAATGCTGAAGAAATTAAGCGAACTTAAATATAATATTTTATTTATTGATGGCTGTCACGAAAATTTTTCACTTCTTGACAAATATCCGGTAGAAGAATGGAATGGCGGAAAAGTTCATTTTATTGCTGACAATATAATTCATCTTATGAGAGGTCAGATTTATACAATAGACGGGAGAAAAATATTCACTATGGGTGGAGGAAGAAGTCAGGATATTGAAATAAGACGAGAGGCAAATACGTGGTATGAAAATGAAACTCCATCTGCTGAAGAAATTCTCGAGGGCATCAATAATCTTGAAAAACATAATAATCAGGTTGATTATATAATTACTCACGAACCTCCAGGATTTATAAAAAATTGCTTTAATGAGTACTCTATGGAAAGAATTGAAGCCGATAAATTTTTTGAAGATGTTATGAAAAAATGTAGTTTTAAAGGCTGGTATTTTGGAAAATGCCACGTTAACAGAATTATTCCACAGAATTTTTATGGAGTCTTTGATTATATAATAAATCCTGAACAGTAAAAACAGGGAGCAGTCAGACTGTTCCCTGTTCTTTTTATATATTTAAATGAAAAGATTTCAATTAAACGAGCTGAATAATTGCCATCTCTGCAGCATCGCCACGACGTGGACCGATTTTAACTATACGTGTGTAACCACCGTTTCTGTCAGCATACTTTGGTGAGATTTCATCAAAGAGTTTCTTTGCTACAGATTCTTTAGTAACATATGCCAAAACCTGACGCTTGGAGTGGAGGTCATTATTCTTGCCTATTGTAATCATTTTTTCAGCAACGGAACGTACTTCCTTAGCTCTGGTTACGGTTGTTTCAATCTGACCGTTTTCGAGCAGATAAGTAACCATAGCTCTGAGCATTGCTTTTCTATGGTCAGTTGGTCTGCCAAGCTTTCTTGAACCAGCCATTGAAAATCACTCCTTCTATAACTTTATTTGACGCAGTATCAAAACTACTGCTGTATAATATTTTTTATTCTTCTTCCGAGCTTAAATCGAAGCCAAGAGACTGTAACTTTTCCTTAACTTCATCAAAGGACTTTTTACCCAGATTACGAACCTTCATCATTTCCTCTTCTGACTTGTTTATAAGGTCATCAACAGTGTTGATTCCGGCACGCTTTAAACAGTTAAATGAACGAACGGATAAGTCAAGTTCCTCAATGGTCATCTCAAGGATTTTTTCTTTTCCTTTATCGTCTTTTTCAACCAATACTTCAGCTATACACGATTCCTCTGAAAGGTCGATGAACAGCTTCAGATGCTCGTTGAGGAGATTGGCTGCCTGTGACAGAGCCTCCTTAGCAGATATTGTACCATCAGTCCAGATTTCAATTGTAAGCTTATCATAGTCAGTAACCTGACCAAGACGGGTATCATCAACCTGAAAGTTTACTTTAAGGACAGGTGTATAGATACTGTCAACAGCAATAACATCAATAGGCATTGAAATTATCTGCTTGTTGCGTTCTGCAGAAACATAGCCTCTGCCTCTGTCAATAGTAATTTCCATATAAAGTTTAGCATCTTTGCCAAGTGTTGCAATATGCATACCAGGGTCAAGAATATCAACTTCTGAATCTGTCTTGATATCCCCGGCTGTTACTTCACATTCACCCTCCGCCTCAATATAAACTGTTTTTGGACCATCGCTGTAAAGCTTTGCAGTAAGACCTTTGATTGCAAGAATTATCTCTGTAACATCTTCTTTTACACCCGGAATTGTTGAGAGTTCGTGGTGTACTCCATCAATTTTTACTGAATTTACAGCAACACCGGGCAGCGAGGAGAGTAATACACGTCTGAGGCTGTTGCCCAACGTAATTCCGTATCCACGTTCAAGCGGCGATAACACGAACTTACCATATTTACCATCGCTTTTCAGCTCGACTGTATCTATTTCCGGTTTTTCGATTCTCTCTAACATTAAAAACCCTCCTGTTTCACAATCACTTTTGCGGTTATTGAATATAACAAACTGACCCAGCAAAAAATAAAATTATTTGGAGTACAACTCAACGATGAGGTGAACTTCCACTTCATAATCGATATCTTCCATACCAGGCATACGATTTACTGTAGCGGAAAGAGCTTCCTTATTTGCATCAAGCCAGAGTGGTACTGTACGACCAGCAGTAAGTTCAACAACTTCCTTGAACTTAGGACTTGTCTTGCTGTTTTCTGCAAGAGCAATAACATCGCCAGGCTTTATACGATATGAAGGAATATTAACCTTCTTGCCATTTACTGTGAAATGATTATGAACTACGAGCTGTCTTGCTTCACGTCTTGTAAGAGCAAGACCCATTCTGAATACTACGTTGTCGAGTCTGCTTTCAAGGATTGTAATAAGGTTTGCACCTGTCTTACCCTGCATCTTTGAAGCGATTTCATAGTAGTGATAGAAAGGCTTTTCAAGAACGCCATAGATGAATTTAAGTTTCTGTTTTTCTCTGAGCTGCATACCGTATTCAGAAACTTTCTTTCTGTTGTTAGCATTCTGATGACGGTTTGATGTCTTGCTGATACCCATAACCATAGGACTGATACCTAAAGTTCTGCATCTCTTCAAAATCGGATCTTTATTTACTGCCATAGTATATTCACCTCCATTAAATTAAACACGTCTTCTCTTAGGAGGACGACATCCGTTGTGTGGGATTGGGGTAACGTCTTTAATCATTTTAACTTCAAGACCTACAGTCTGTAAAGCTCTGATAGCAGCTTCACGACCTGAACCTGGTCCCTTTACATAAACTTCAACTGACTTGAGTCCGTGTTCCATTGCAGCCTTTGCAGCTGTTTCAGCAGCAGACTGTGCAGCGAATGGTGTTGATTTCTTTGAACCTCTGAAACCAAGTTCTCCGGCACTTGCCCAAGAAATAACATTACCCTGTGTATCGCTGATTGTTACGATTGTATTGTTGAAAGTGGACTGGATATGAACAGCGCCGCTTTCGATATTCTTACGTTCTCTGCGTCTTCTGATAGCAGTAACTTTCTTCTTCTGAGCCATTGTTCATAACCTCCTTACTTCTTCTTATTTGCGATTGTCTTTACAGGACCCTTACGAGTTCTTGCGTTAGTCTTTGTACGCTGACCTCTTACAGGAAGTCCCTTACGGTGACGGATACCACGATAGCAACCTATTTCAACAAGTCTCTTGATGTTAAGAGCAACTTCACGGCGAAGGTCACCTTCAACGTTGCAGTTCTTGTCGATATACTCACGCAATTTAGCTACATCATCTTCAGTTAAATCCTTGATTCTTGCATCAGGATTAACACCTGTTTCCTTAAGGATTTTTGTAGCAGTTGTACGACCGATACCATAAATGTATGTCAAGCCGATTTCAGCTCTTTTATTTTTTGGCAGGTCAACACCAGCAATTCTAGCCATTAATACATTGCACCTCCGTTTATAAATATCACTTAAAGTGATTTATAAGTTATATATACGATTAACCCTGACGCTGTTTATGCTTAGGGTTTTCGCAGATAACCATAATTTTTCCTTTACGTTTAATAACCTTACACTTTTCGCATATAGGTTTAACTGAAGGTCTGACTTTCATTGAAAATACCTCCTTACATTACAGAAAATACCGTTTTTACTTGGCTCTCCAGGTAATTCTTCCTTTTGAAAGGTCATATGGCGACATTTCGATAGTTACCTTGTCACCAGGAACTATTCTTATATAGTTCATTCTGAGTTTTCCCGATACGTGAGCGAGAATTTTATGACCATTCTGGAGTTCTACCTGAAACATTGCATTTGGCAAAGCTTCAAGAACAGTACCTTCAACTTCAATTACATCTTCTTTAGACAATTTTTTCCCCTCCACTTTCCGTATGTGTGAGTTCTGAAAACTCACTCAATGCTCGTCTGAGCTTTTTATCAGTCAATCCATCAATACACAGCATTCTGCCAGTCGGTCTGAGATGTTTTAAATTCTTGCGTTTGGGTCTGTCAAGCTTACGGCTTTTCCCATCGGCAATCAACGCATATTTCTCATCATTATCAAGTACTATGAAATATGAGTTCATATCACGACCAGCCGCTGCTCTGACGACTAAGCCTTTTTTTACATTCACAACAAATTTCCTCCATCAAGGTCTTGTAAGTATTACTGCACCTTCTGAAGTTATTGCAATTGTATGCTCAAAGTGAGCAGAAAGTGAACCGTCTTTTGATACGACAGTCCAACCATCACTCAAAACTTTTACTTCTTCGCCCTTGCAAGTTATCATAGGCTCTATTGCAAAAGTCATTCCGGCAACAAGTCTTGGACCTCTGCCTGGAGTTCCGTAGTTAGGGACTTCCGGAGATTCGTGTAGTTTTCTTCCGACACCGTGTCCACAGTACTGTCTTACGATACCATAACCTCTTGAAGTACAGTATTCTTCAACAGCATAACCGATGTCTCCTATTCTCATACCCGGCTTTGCGATTTCTATAGCTTTATAAAGACTTGCCTCAGTAACTTCGAGCAATCCCTTAGCCTCATCTGAAATCTTTCCAACGCCGAATGTTGCACAGGTATCTCCGTGAAAACCATCAATATACGCACCTATATCAACGCTTACTATATCGCCCTCACAGATTTTTCTTTTCTTTGAAGGGATACCGTGAATGACCTCATTGTTGATTGAGATACAAGCACTTGCAGGAAAACCTCCGTATCCAAGGAATGAAGGAACTGCCTTATGCTTTATTATATAATCGTGGATAATCTTATCCAGCTGGGCAGTGGTCATACCTGCCTTTATTGATTCACCGGCAAGCTTCAACGCACCGCCGGCAATTTGACCGGCAACACGCATTTTAGCTATATCGGTGTTTGATTTTACTGATATCATAGGGAATTATGCCCCTACAGCTTTAAGTGTCAAAGCTGAAGTATCTTCAACCTTATCCTGACCTACAACTGTTTCAAGCTTTCCCTGTTTACTGTAATAATCCTTGAGAGGAGCTGTCTGTTCGTGATAAACAGAAAGTCTTTCAAGAACTGTTTCAGGCTTGTCATCTTTACGGATTATTGTATTGCCTTCGCACTTATCGCACTTTCCTTCAACCTTTGAAGGTTTAAAGTCAACGTGATAAGTAGCACCACAACCTTCACATACACGTCTGCCTGAAACTCTCTGTTTGATAGTTTCATCTGGAACGAAAATTTCAACAACCTTATCAATCTGAACGCCCATAGCGTCAAGTGCTTCAGCCTGTGGAACTGTTCTTGGGAAACCATCAAGAATGAAACCGTTCTGACAATCGTCCATAGCAATTCTGTCCTTGAGGATACCGATTACTATATCATCGGAAACCAATGCACCACTGTCCATAGCTTCTTTAGCTTTAAGACCGTATTCTGTGCCGTTCTTTACTGCTTCACGCAGAATATTTCCTGTGGAAATCTGTGGAATATTCAAAGCATTTGAGATAACTTCTGCCTGAGTACCCTTACCTGCACCTGGTGCACCTAAAAGAATAATATTCATAATGCAATACCTCCTTATTCAAGAAAACCTTTATGATGACGCATAACCATCTGTGATTCCATTGTACGAACTGTTTCCAATGCAACGCTTACAACAATCAGAATTGATGTTCCACCCATTGAAAGGCCACTCATATCAGGATATGCCATTGAGAAGAATATCGGGAAGATTGCTATAATTCCGAGGAAGAATGCACCTACAAGAGTAATTTTTGAAAGAACTCTCTGAATATAGTCAGAAGTTGCCTTTCCTGGACGGATTCCAGGGATACCACCATTCTGCTGACGAAGGCTGTTTGCAATTTCAATCGGATTATACTGCATTGAAACATAAAAATAGTTGAACGCAATAATCAATATGAAGTAGAGTATTGCGTAAGGTACGCTGTTAGTACTGAAAAATCTTACAAAGTAGTAGTAAAACTTTTCACCCCACGTAAGAGGATTTTCCTCAACCGGTACAAACATACTGATTGTATTAGGAAGTGACATAAATGCCATAGCAAAGATGATAGGCATAACACCACTCATACAAACCTTTACAGGGATATGTGTACTCTGTCCGCCGTACTGTTTTCTGCCAACAACACGTTTAGCATACTGAATAGGAATACGGCGTTCTGAATTGTTCATAAAAACAATCAGGGTAATCATTGCAATGAATATAACTGCTACAAACAAAGCAACGAAAACATATGGGTTTGGCTCATCAAGAGCAAGTTGAATAGTTGAAGCAATATCTGATGGAATTGAAGCGATAATACCTGCAAAGAGGATTATTGAAACACCGTTTCCGATACCATTTTCATTTATTCTGTTGCCGAGCCATATAATCAGCGTTGAACCTGCGATAAACACAAGCATTATTGCTGCCGCTGCGAGAACGCCTTCCCAGCCCTCAGTATACATTACAGCACCTGCATTTTTCATAACAAGGTAATATGCAAATGACATAAATATACCAAGACCGAGTGCGACAAACGCTGAAATTTTATTTATTACTTTCCTGCCCTCAGTACCTTCCTTTGAAAGTCTTTCAAGAGGCGGAAGAGCATAAGTTAAAAGCTGAATAATGATAGATGCATTGATAAACGGAGTGATTGACAAGGAAAATATTGTAGCCTTTGACAATGCACTACCTGTCAATGTATTAAGATAATTCAGGAAGTTTCCGTTTGTAGCATTTACTCCCATCCATTCTGCTACTACCGAAGTATCGAGAAATGGAGCAGGAATAACGCTTCCTATACGGAAAATAATGATGATTAATAATGTGTAAAGGATTTTTTTCCTCAGTTCTTGAACTTTCCAAGCATTTCTGATGGTTTCAAGCACATTACATCACCTCAGCTTTCCCGCCAGCCTTTTCTATTTTTTCAATTGCAGTCTGGGAAAACTTCACAGCCTTAACAGTTAAATTCTTTGAAGTAAGCTCACCATTACCGAGAACCTTAACTCCATCATTAACCTTCTTGATTATACCTGCAGCCTTGAGGAGTTCAGTATCAACAACAGTACCATCTGTGAACTTGTTGAGGTCTGAAACGTTAATAACAGTATAAGTCTTAGCGAAAATGTTATTAAAGCCTCTCTTTGGAATACGTCTTGCGAGTGGCATCTGTCCGCCTTCAAAACCTATTCTTACACCGCCGCCTGAACGAGCGTTCTGACCCTTATGACCTTTACCGGCAGTCTTGCCGTTACCTGAACCGTGACCTCTGCCCACACGCTTAACGTTTTTAACAGAGCCTGGTGCTGGTGATAATTCATACAGTTTCATGTGTTTTCACACCTCCTTGCTGATAAATAAATATTAAGCTTCCTCAACTTCGATGAGGTGAACAATTTTCTTGATTTTACCTTCGGTCTGAGCGTTGTCAGGCTGTACTGTAACTTCACCGATTTTTTTAAGACCAAGTGAATGAGCAGTAGCAATCTGGTCTTTCTTTCTGCCTATAAGGCTCTTTACGAGAGTGATTTTCTTAGCCATCTGGACAGCCCCCTTAACCTAAAATTTCCTTAACTGTCTTGCCTCTCTTTTCAGCAACTTCCACTGCGGAAACGCACGATGCAAGACCGTCGATGGTAGCTCTTACTACATTACAAGGGTTATTTGAACGAAGTGACTTAGTTCTGATATCCTTGATACCAGCCATTTCAACAACGGCACGAACAGGACCACCTGCGATAACACCTGTACCAGGAGCAGCTGGTTTCATAAGAACACGACCAGCACCGAACTTACCAACTATTTCATGAGGGATTGTAGTACCTTTAAGAGAAATTCTGATAAGATTCTTCTTAGCGTCTTCGATACCTTTACGGATAGCGTCAGGAACTTCACCTGATTTACCGATACCGAAACCTACAAT
>JAZKXQ010000226.1:0-4406 GCA_045611725.1 Oscillospiraceae bacterium | reverse complement strand
AGTAATCTGTTCCATTATGGTTGTTTCTGGTTTTTCAAGTACTGCAAGTGCATTGAAAAAATTTCTGTAGTCAACAAGGGTTGCTTTATGATTCTTGGAAATATCCTCAACGGAAATATCAAAGTAATCCATTTCTGCACCATTACCATAATGAAATTCACCATTTCTGAAAGTATTCGGACTATCCCAGGTACAATCTATATATATCCATCGCTGTTCATCTTCATAATAAACAGCATTCCATTCGTGATTCATCACTGTATTTTCATCATCAAGATTATCTGCATAAATTCCATCTTCGGCACTTAATGCAGAACCTCTTATATTTACACAATAAATTTCCTGAGCATTACACATAGATGAAAAAAGATTTGAAAATCCTGCACAGGTTGTACGCTTTTTTTCAAGAACATTTTCAAGGCTTATTACATCGAATGTAACTGCATTATGCTTTGCGTCATAGTCATATGCAATATTTGAACTTACATAGGAATGAATGGCGTTTATCTTTTCATAGTCATTATTACAGCCAGAGCATATTTCATCTGAAATTGTCTGTATCTGTAAAAGAACATTTTCAACAGTATTATAATCCCAGGAATCCGAAACATAGTCAACAACAAATTCAGCACCATAATCACTTATTGAATCAAGTTTAGTTATATTCTGTTCAATAACTGAAGGAATAGCTTCGGCCGTAACATTTACAGATGAAAATAAAGCAATTGAAATACATAATGCAAGGGAAACAAAAAATTTTTTCATATCAAATCAATCCTTCAAGACTGTGTATTTTTTCTGTTATCATTCTGTTAAAGGTAACATCAGTATTATGCTTATCACCAAGTTTTACAATTGCTCCGTTAAGAAAATCTATTTCAGTTTTTCTATTATTCTGAATATCCTTATACATAGAGGTAAAAGCATTTGGCTGACGTTTTGCAAGAGAAATTACTCTTTGGAGAATTTCATTATAATCAAGATTTATTCCTGTTTTTTCAGCAACATTAACTGTTTCCTCTATCAGCTTACTGCATATTTCCATAACAGACTTTTCAGTTATTTTTCCTGTGGGAATTTTAAAAACAGCTGTCAATGCGTTTACTGCAATATTAAGGGATAATTTTTCCCATATGATTTTTTGAGTATTTTCACTGATTATAGTTTCTACTCCACACATATTGAAATTATCAGCTGTTTTATTAAGAAAATTAGAATTTCCGTTAAGATTTCCTATAACAGTAATTCCATTTCCTCCACTATATATTTTTCCTGTATCGATAACTGAACTGTTATTTTCTGTAGTACCAAGCATAATATATTCTTCGGATTTGTAATTCTTCAGAATTGTATCATTCCCAAGACCGTTCTGTAAAGTAAGAATATATGAAGAATTTTTAATTATATTTATATTATCTTCAATAGCTTTTTGAGTGTCATATGCCTTTACAAGTATCAATGCAAGGTCATATTTTTCATCTGAACAGCCATTCATAAAAGCATTGGGAAAGAATATTTTTTCATTGACTGATATTCCATTTGAATTAATAAAGTCAACGATTTTTTTATTTCTTCCAAAGATTGAAACATTGTTTTTTAGAGAAAGCAATGAGCCGAAAAAACAACCCATAGCTCCCGAACCTATAACAGCAATTTTCATAATTATTAACCCTTATAAAGAGATTTTAAAAGTTTTATTTCCTGTGCATATCCCTCAAGGGTATCGTGAGGAGTTTCAAGATAAAACGGAAGATTTTTCAATGCAGGGTGATTTATAATTCTTGTTATCGCCTCAAGTCCTATAGTGCCTTTTCCAATCTGTTCGTGTCTGTCTTTATGGCTTCCCATAGGATTTTTACTGTCATTGAGATGAATTGCTTTAAGTCTGTCAAGACCTATAATTTTATCAAATTCTTCAAGAACTCCGTCCAGATTATTAACTATATCATAGCCACCATCATAGATATGGCAGGTATCAAGGCATACTCCCAGCTTATTATCAAGATGTGTTCTGTTTATAATTTCACCGATTTCCTCGAATTTACTTCCTATTTCAGAGCCTTTTCCAGCCATAGTTTCAAGAAGTACTGTTGTAGTCTGACTTTCAGTAAGATGTTTATTAAGCATCTGTGAAATATATTCTATACCTTTTTCAACTCCCTGTCCTACGTGACTTCCAGGGTGAAAATTATAATAGTTGTTTGGAGTATATTCCATACGTTTTAAATCGTCAGCAAATATCATATTTGCAAAATTTCTCTTACTTTCATCATCTGAACAGGGATTCATTGTGAAAGGTGCGTGTGCGAGAATTTTTCCAAAATTATTTTCCTGTGCAGTTTTTAAGAATTTTTCAACATCTTTTTCATCAATGTTTTTGGATTTTCCTCCTCGTGGATTTCTTGTAAAAAATTGAAATACATTAGCGTCTATACTGATACAATCTTTTGCCATACTCATATAACCCTTTGAGGCTGAAAGATGACAACCTATTTTTAACATAAAAAACCTCCCTTAATATCAAAGGGTGGAATAAAAATCCACCCATATTATCTATTTTTTTGTTTCGTGATAATCTTTTTCAGTATTCACTTTCCAGATATTATCTTTTGTTTCAACATCTGTAAGAATATTCTTTACAGCTTCAAAAGCAGTCGCCATTGAATGGTCCATATTGTTATATCTATGCTGACCATTTCTTCCTATACAATAGAGATTTTCAAACTTGTTAAGATATTCTATAAGCGTATCCATTTCGGAATATGTGTCAAAATATGCAGGATAAGCCTTTTTAACTTTTTCACGGTGAGAATCAAGAACATCATCTTTTCCCGAAATAATTCCCATTGATGCAAGTTCCTTTACTGCCATATCAATACATTCATCATCTGACATATTCCAGAAATCATCATTTTCATTACAGAAATATTCAAGTCCAATCCATACAGTATTTTCAGCGTCCTTTACCATATAAGGCGACCAGTTATTGAAAATCTGTATTCTTCCAAGTTTAACTCCTCCGTCCTGAACATAAATCCAGCAGTCAGGAACTATATCTCCGAGAGTTTTTATATTGGTTTCATTTTTAAGATTAAGCTTATTTACAAGCAGACCTACTGTAACAAAATCCCTGTAAGGCAAACCGTCAGCAATTCTGTATATATTGTCCGGAACATCGTTCATACCACCTACAAGGTCTTTTATAGGCATTGATGATATGAAAATATCTCCTGTAATCTTACTTAAAACACCATTATTTTCAACATTTATTGAAGTTACTTGTCCTTCTGTATCAGTATTTATATTTACAGGCTTGCAGTTTATAAATACTTTTCCACCCATCTTTACAAATTTATCAAGGGCAGTTTCCCAGAGCTGACCTGGCCCATATTTGGGATAGTAAAAGGATTCTATAAGAGATGTTTCAACATTCTTATTATTTTTTTTCTTGCCTTTTTTAGAAAACATATCTTTTATTACAGCAGAAATTGAAAGACCTTTTACACGCTGTGAACCCCAGTCAGCAGCAATTTCCCTTGGGTGACGTCCCCAGAGTTTTTCGGTATATTTTTCAAAGAACATTGAATAAAGAACTCTTCCGAAACGATTTATATAAAAATTTTCAAGAGAAGTTTCCTCAAGTTTTGAAACACTTGATTTAAGATAGCTGAAACCAGCCTTCATAGTAGCTGAAAATCCCATATTCTGAAAAGTTTCTTTTTTCATACTTATAGGATAATCAAAAAACTTATGGTCATAGTAAATTCTTGAAACTCTGTCCCTTACAAGCATTACTTTATCCTGAATTTCAGGGTCAGGGCCTCCTACAACGAGGTTTTTTTCACGTCCGAGCTTAGCGTCATCAAATGATGGTCTGCCCTGTACAGGCATTATTCTGTCCCACCATCTCATAACCATTTCATCTTTTGAAAAAAATCTGTGACCACCTATATCCATTCTATTTCCATTATAGGTAACAGTTTTTGATATACCACCTATTGAATCGGTTTCTTCATATATGCTTACTTCATACTTATCGGGTTTACATCTTAACAGTTCATATCCAGCAGTAATACCTGCAGGACCTGCCCCTATTATAATAACCTTTTTTTTCAAATACAATCACCTCTGAATGTGGTTAAAAACATCTGTTAATTAACTCTAATCAATTAATTATATCAAAATAATACCCTGATGTCAATGATTTGACTTTTACATATTATTATGGTATAATATTTTATTAAGTTTTTTACATAAATCTACATTTTTCAGTTAAAATAATATTTTTTTCAGGAGGAATAAAAAATGGTTTTAAACGGTTCAGACATTATAATCGAGTGTCTGCTTGAACAGGGAGTTGACACTGTATTTGGCTATCCAGGAGGTGCTGTTCTTAATATCTATGA
>JAZKXQ010000225.1:0-2843 GCA_045611725.1 Oscillospiraceae bacterium | reverse complement strand
TCAAATTATTGCAGAATCATTTATGTTTTCATTTTCTGATGACATGCTATCTTCATTATCAGATTACTGTGCTGATTCAAAAAGAAAACGTATTTCTTCTCTGTACTCTTTCTGCCTTTCTACTTAAGTGTACGCATATGTCTACAGGTGGGGGAGAATGTCACTATTTGTATGACAATACTGAATTTTTTAAATTAAAATAAAAAATATCTTGACTTTTACTGTTTTTAATGATATAATTGTTGGGTAAGTGTATTTAGTACTACTGTCTTGACGATAAATGATGGGCTACTATAATATATTTGTCGTTTCTCTTTTGAAACGGTTATTTAAAAACTGAAAGAGGTGACAATATAATGAGAAAGGATATTCATCCGGTTTATGAACCAACAACTATCACTTGTGCTTGTGGTAACGTTATCGAAACACGTTCTACAAAGAAGGATATTAAGGTTGAAATCTGTTCAAAGTGCCATCCATTCTTCACTGGTAAACAGAAACTCGTTGATACAGGTGGACGTGTTGACAGATTTAAGAGAAGATTTGGCAAGTAATTGTCAGATAACTGAACATTTAAAAAATAATCCGTTCCGAATTTTCTTTTGGAACGGTTATATTTTTATCCAAAGGAGGTAATTATTATGAATTACTTTACTATAAAGGATTTTTCAAAGGCTTCTTTTGTTGAGAAAAATTCAGAATTTATTGGTCATATATGCCCTGTAAAAACAGGCGATGAAGCAATAGAATTTATAGAAAAAATAAAATCAGAGCATAGAAAAGCAAAACATAATGTTTATGCATACATAGTCCGTGACAATAATATTTCAAGATATTCCGATGATGGCGAACCGCAGGGAACGGCAGGTGTTCCCGTGCTTGAAGTTCTGAAAAAAAATAATCTTACAGATATATGCTGTGTAGTTACAAGATATTTCGGTGGTATTCTGCTTGGTGGTGGAGGTCTTTTAAGAGCTTATTCACATTCTGCAAAAATTGCAATAGATTCAGCTGAAATTCTTAATATGAGTGAATGCAGAAAATTAACTATCACCACTGATTATAATTTATATGGTAAAATAAGCTATTGCCTTCCTGAATTTCATATAAAAATGATTAATTCAGAATTTGAAGAAAATGTTAAACTTCAGATGTTTGTAAAAATTGAATACTATGATGAACTTATCAAAAAACTTATTGATATAACAAACGGAAAAATCCAGACTGATACTGATAATATAATACTTTTTGAAGATTTTGCAGGAATATAATTTGTAATTAATGCACAAAAAAAGCTATAGCATATAATATATATTGTAGAAAATTATGAACATTTTTTAAAAAGTATTAAATTCAGTTGAATGGTCTTTTTTAAAATGTTATCATTATAAGTACAATTAATAATGTTACATATGATATTTTTTATGAAAGGAAGATTATAAAATGGAATCAAAATTTTTTAAAAAAGTTCTTGCAGGTATATCCTGTCTTGCTGTAGCTGTTACTTCTCTTACAGCTTTGCCATCTGAAAATGTTAAGGTTTCTGCTGCTGACGGAGATAAGAATTTCGCTGAAGCTATGAATCTCTCACTTTATTTCTATGATGCCAATGAATGTGGTTGCAATGTTGATAATAATGCTCTTACCTGGCGTGGAAACTGCCATACTTATGACGAAAAAGCATCTCTTGATAACGCTAATGGACTTGGAAGTGCTGAAAAAGAATTTATTAAAAACGCAAATGGTGGTTCAAATGAGGTAGACGTTTCTGGAGGATACCACGACGCTGGTGACCATCTTAAATTCTCAATGACTATGGGATATTCTTGTACAAGTCTTGCGTGGGCTTACTATGAAAATCCTGAAGCATTCGTTGAAACAGGCTCCAAAGACCATCTTTTCGACATTCTCAAAGAAATGTGTGACTATTTTATGAAGGTTACTTACCTTGATGACAGTGACGAAGTTGTTACATTCTGCTATATGGTAGGAGATGGCGGTGCAGACCACGGTGAATGGTCAGCTCCTGAAGGTCAGACTATGAACAGACCTACATACTGGGCTACAAAATCCAATAACTCAACAGACGCAGCTTGTCAGATGGCTTCTGCTCTTGCAGCTTCATCACTCGCTTTCAGAGAAGTTGATTCTGCTTATGCTGATGAATGTCTTAAATATGCAAATGCCCTCCAGAAATTCGGCTCAACATATGTAAATGGTAACTATGACGGTGTTGGTGCATTCTACTCATCAGGCTCTCAGGTTGATGACGTTGCTTGGGGTGATTTATGGTGTCATATTGCAAACGGAACTATTGATTCATATAAGCCTATTGGTGTAAATAATGGCTGTTATGACGGTGGAAATTATGACTGCTGGATTTATTCCTGGGATAAGGTATGGGGAGGTTATGCTGCACTTCTCTATTCACTTGGATTTGAAAGCTATGGTAATGAGCTTATCTATGAAATGAAAAATCAGGTTTCAAATACAAGTCAGGAATATTATCCTGTAGGCGGAGGCTGGGGTGCATCACGCTATAACTGTGCTTGGCAAATGTATGCCCTCTGGTATTCAAAATACTCAAATACAACTGAATATGCTGAATATGCAAGAAAACAGATGAATTATCTCCTTGGAAACAACAATGCAAACAGAAGTTATCTTATAGGTCTTGGAGATACATACCCTTCTAAACTCCATCACAGAGCTGCAAACCCTGGCAAAGCAGATGCTAAATATGTTCTTTATGGTGCATTGGTAGGTGGCCCTACAGATGCAAGTGGTTCTTATGATGACAATACAGACTCATATTCCTGCACAGAACCTGCACTTGACTATAA
>JAZKXQ010000224.1:0-3461 GCA_045611725.1 Oscillospiraceae bacterium | reverse complement strand
TGAGTATACAATAATAGTAACATCATACAAAGATGAAACAAAAATAAATTCAGCTGAAATAAAAGTAAAAACTATTCCTACAGTAACATTCAAAGGCGAGGGAACAAAAGAAAATCCATACCAGATAGCAACAAAAGAAGATTTGTTTACTCTTGCTTCTCTTGTAAATGATGTAACAACAAATTTAAAATATAATACAGCTTATTATATTCAGACAGCTGATATAGACCTTGAAAATGAACTTTTTGAACCTATAGGAATATATATTATTGATGAAAAACATAATAATAATGCAGCTTTTTGTGGTTCATATAATGGTAATGGATATAAAATAAGTAATTTGTATGTAAATGAAACAACACATTATACAGGTCTTTTTGGCAGACTTGGAATAGTTGATTCAGAACAAATTTCAATTATAGAAAATGTAACTGTTATTAATGGTAATATAGTATCAACCAATAATTATGTTGGTGGAATTTGTGGAGAAGTTGCATATAATTCTGAAATTATAAACTGTTCATTTACTGGTTCTGTTAAAGGTAAAGCATATGTAGGTGGAATTGTTGGTAAATTTTATGAAAATGGTAGTGTTTCCGGTTGTTATCATAATGGTTCATTAACTGCTGAAGCTATTGCAGGAGGAATTGTTGGTTATATAGCAAACGATTCATATAATGTATCTTTGGCAAATTGTTATCATGTTGGTTCAGTTGAATCAAAAGATGAATATTTTTCAGCAATAGCAGGCAAGGTTGAAGAAAACACTACAGAAAACGCTGTTGTAAAAATTAATAATTGTTATTATCTTAAAGATGAATGTAAAACAGGTTTCAATGGTACAGCAACAGAAACAAATGTAACCTTTCTTACACCAAGCCTTATGAAAAAAATAGCAGAAGACCTTGGAGAACCATTTGTAACAAATACAAATGCAAAATTTAATAATGGCTATCCTGTATTTGAATGGCAGCTTAAAGATCTGGAAGAAATTATGTCAAGCTTTAAAGGCGAGGGAACAAAGGAAAATCCATATCAGATTGCAACAAAAGAAGACCTTTTCTTATTAGCAGATTTGATAAATGATAAAACAACTAATCCATTTTACAGAGAATGTTATTACATTCAGACAGCTGATATTGACCTTGAGAATGAATTGTTTACTCCTATAGGAATATTCTTTGATTCGTCTGATGTTTTATGTGCTGATTTATCTTTTGATGGTTCATATGATGGAAATTATCATAAAATAATAGGGTTAAAGATAGATTACAATAAAAGTTGTGCAGGTCTTTTTGGAAGAATTGGTATTTTAAATTCTTCAGTAGAACATGTTGAAGTAAAAAATCTTTCTGTATATGGTGATGTAAAATCAACAGGTACAATATCAGTAGGCGGAATAGTCGGAGAATCAGGATATAATTCAACAATTATTAATTGTGATTACCACGGTTCTGTTGAAGGTATTAATAGAGTAGGAGGTATTGTTGGTAACGTTTATGGTGGAGGAATTGTTAGAAATTGCTATTCTGATGCAATGATAAAGGCATTGGGTGAGGAAACTGCACAATGTGCTGGAATTGTAGGAACTGTTTATGTTGGAGTGAATGCTGATTCATCAGATGCAAATGTAAGCAATTGTTATTTTACAGGTTCTGTAGAAGGTATACAGATTGCTGGTATTGTAGGCAGTACATATATAGCAACAGAAAAAGAATGTACTCTTAATTTAAATAATTGTTATTATCTTAAAGGCGAATGTGAAACAGGATTTAATGGAGAAGTTACAGAAAGTAATATAACAGCTCTCACTTCTAGTTTAATGAAAAAGATTGCAGAAGACCTTGGAGAACCATTTGTAACAAATACAGATGAAACTTTAAACAATGGCTACCCTGTATTTGAATGGCAGTTGAAATCAGCATCTGTTGAGCCAACAATGTCAGGCGATGCAAACTGTGATGAAGGTATTGATGTAAGAGATGTAACAATGCTTAATCAGTATCTTATAAAAATGATTAATATGAACGATGAACAGAAAGCAAATGCAGATGTTGTAAAAGATGGCAAAGTTGATGTAAGCGACCTTGGACAGCTTAAAAAATACATTCTTAAACTTATTGATAAGTTTTAATAACAGAATTAATTTTATCATTTGAATGATATAAATTAGAAGATGTATTGATAATAATGTAGATTTGGAAAAATACAGAAATACAAAGTGCTCTTATAGTTTATAAAATGTTGTAGGAGTTATATAAACATAAAAAAGCGAAGTCATTTTATTTTTATGGCTTCGCTTGAATATGATAAGTAAGGACTGATAATATTGAAGAAAAAAATAATAGCTATACTGATAATAATACCAGTATTAATAGCAGTTTTTTTAGGAATTAATTTGTTTTGTGTAAACGATGATGAGATAATATTTCCAATTGATGTGGAGGAACTTTTATCAGAAAAAACGCCTGATTTTGAGCAGTTAATCAGCTGGCAATCAGAAATAGAAATCAGTGGGGTTAATACTGTTCTTTCAGATAAGATAACATGTACTGTTATTGCTCCAGATGCTGCTTCATATATAAAGGATAATATGCAGCTTTTTGAAAATATGGATATTGAGGAATTTAATATGCATATTAGTGAGGCTGTAAAAATAGGTAAAATGAAAAATCTTTCGACTGAAATTGTATTACCTGTAAGAAGAGAAGGATTTGTGCTTATTGTAGAAACTGAAAATAACAATGAATTCAAAGATGCTTCCTGTGGTGGCTTATATAGTCTTTATAGTGAATTGATTGTAGATACAATAAATAATCAGGAGGGTTACAATGAACAGAATTAAACGAAGAATATTATGTTCTTTTATGGCGGCAGTTCTGATTTTCTGCTCAATTGCAGGAGACTTTACAGTGAATGCCTATAAGCAACCTGAATATCCAATGTGTTACGGAAAGTTTATTAGTAATGAAGAGGAAGTGTTCTTGCCTTTAATAATACATAATGATACTGTTTATGTTAATGTATGGGATTTTGAAGCGTATTTAGGGTATACAACATCATCGTATCAGAATTTATTATCATCATTTACTGAAAAAGCATTGAATTATTACAGGGATGATATGATGAACAAATCTGTATATTCAAAATATCTGAATTCAATGGCTACATTGGCTGATACTATAGTAAGCTCATTTGATGATGAAACTAATATATTTTCTGATGCTATGAGTAAAATAAACAATGATGCTGAAGATAATATTAATAAAATGATTAAAGAAACGCAGGATACTTATGTACTTGAACGTGATGCAACACATTTGGCTAGTGGTGTTTCATGGTATATAGATGTTGGATCAAAAAAAGTATTTGCAATGGCAAAGAATAAGCTGATAAAGACATATACTCTTGAATCTGAAATTATTTCTACTTCTGGGAAAGATTTTGGTGGTAAAGATGAA
>JAZKXQ010000223.1:0-5132 GCA_045611725.1 Oscillospiraceae bacterium | reverse complement strand
GGAAAACAATAAAAATCCTTATGAAATAACAAAATTTGATGTTACAATAAGCAATGCAGACGCAAAGGAACAGTATGAAAAGCTTGAAGCTGAACTTACTGAAAAATCTGGCGAAGACGCTGAAAAGCTTAAAGAACTTCTTACAGAAAACAGAATACAAGTTACTGTTGCAGGAAGAATTATGAGCTGGAGAAATATGGGTAAAGCTAACTTTATTCACGTTCGTGACGGCTCAGGCAATATACAGGTTTATGTAAGAATGAACGATATAGGCAAAGATGAATTTGCTGAATTTAAAAAATGGGATATAGGCGATATAATTGGTATTGAGGGCTATGTTTTCAGAACTAAAATGGGTGAAATTTCCGTTCACGCTGAAAAACTCACACTCCTTTCAAAATCACTTCTGCCACTTCCTGAAAAATGGCACGGACTTAAAAATCAGGATATACGCTACAGACAGAGATATATTGACCTTATCTGCAATCCTGAAGTAAAGGATACTTTTGTAAAGAGAAGCCTTATTCTCCGTGAAATCAGAAACTATCTTGACAACCTCGGATACCTTGAAGTTGATACTCCTGTTCTTCATACCCTCGAAATAGGTGCAGCAGCAAGACCTTTTGTTACTCATCATAATGCTCTTGATATTGATATGTACCTCAGAATTGAAACTGAACTTTACCTCAAGCGTCTTATCGTAGGCGGTTTTGAAAAGGTTTATGAAGTAGGAAGAATTTTCAGAAATGAAGGTATGGACACATCTCATAACCCTGAATTCACATCAATCGAAATGTACCAGTCATATACAGATTATCTTGGAATGATGGATTTGATTGAAGATATGTATGTTACAATCACAAAGAAAATCTGCGGTTCAGATGTAATTACATATCAGGGTGTTGAAATCAATATGGCATCTCCTTGGGAAAGACTTACAATGGTTGAAGCCGTAAAGAAATATGCAGGTGTTGACTATAACGACTGGGCAACTGATGAAGATGCGAGAGCTTGTGCAAAGGCTCATAACATTGAAGTTGACGAGGGCGAAAATGCTACTAAAGGTCACGTTCTTATTGCATTCTTTGATGCATTTGTTGAAGAAAAACTTATTCAGCCTACAATAATCTATGATTATCCTGTTGAAAATTCACCACTTGCAAAGAGAAAGCCATCTGACCCTGCATTCACTGAAAGATTTGAATACTTTATCTATGCAAGAGAAATGGGTAATGCATTCTCTGAACTTAATGACCCTATTGACCAGAAAGAACGTTTTGTAAAACAGGTTGAAGCTAAGAGAGCTACAGGAGCAAATGCTGAAGTTGATGAAGACTTTGTAACAGCTCTTGAATATGGTATGCCACCTACAGGCGGTCTTGGATTTGGTCTTGACAGACTTGTAATGCTTCTTACTGACAGTGCTTCAATCCGTGATGTACTTCTTTTCCCGACAATGAAACCTATTGATAAGAACTAAAAAAAATTAATAAGGGGACGCTTTTATTATAATAAAAAGTGTCCCTTTTTGAATAAAAGAAAGGATAAATAAAAATATGGCTGACAATAAATCTCCCGATTTCAAAAGTCTTTTCAATCAGGCAAGAGAAATTGACAGAAAAGAAAAGCTTGAAAAAGAAAAGAAACAACGTGAAGAAATGCAGAAACAGCTTGAGGAGGAAGAAAAACAGCGTGAAGAATACGCTGAAAAACTTCAACAGGATAAAATAAATCTCCTAAAAGCTAAACAAAATAATGAGGATAATTCTCTTAATGAAAAAACTGAGAAAAAAAATTATACAATAAAGCAGAAAATCTCCAATTTTTTCTATCATAATAAATGGTGGCTTGGAATAGGCTGTTTCTTTTCATTTGTACTATGCTATGTAATATATGATGTCGCAACGGCAGTAAAGCCCGATATGACAATAATGCTCCTGGCAAATGATGAAAAACTCTATCAGCGTACTGTTCAGATTCAGAATTATTTCGGTCAGTATGTCGGTGATAGAAATGAAGATGGCGAAGTCAGAATAAATATCCTTTATATGCCTATTTCAGATTATCTTTACAATAATCAGGCTGAAGTTTATATGGCAAGTAATACACAATTAAATGCAATGTTGCAGACAGATGAAAGTCTTATTGTAATAGCTGATGAAGAATCCTCTGCTATTTTATGGAATGATGAACTCCTTTTGGGACTTGAAAAATACTATCCCGACAATGAAAAAGTAAAAGAAACAGGATTCTATATTTCCGATACAGATTTTGCCAGTAAAATTGAATATGACACAACAGATTCAGATATTGAAGATGATGTATATATTGGGATAAGAAAAGTTGAAAAAGGTGCTTCATATGAAAATTCAATGCGTGAAAAATTCAATGAGGATTTTAAAATTCTGAAACAGATTATCGAAGATTTATCTTAAAAATGTGTTGATATTATGAAATTTTTTATATCTTATTGACATATCACACAGAATAATGTAATATTAAAGTAATGTTTTTAATTATATGGAGGAAAATAATGAGTAAACTTTGTAAATTCTGCAATGCTGAAATGGCAGACGATGCATTGCAATGTCCCGAATGTGAAAAATTCATACCTGGATATGAAAATGCCAAAAGAAAAAAAACTGAAAAAGAGCATAGCAAAAAGAAACTGATTATAACTTTAAGCTGTATAGCCGTGGTAATAATTCTTATTGTTGTTATTATCAATGCTGTAATAAACACAGTTACTAAAAACAGTCAGGAGGCTGACAGCGACTATTCAAAAATTTTTGACAGATACATAGAATCGATTTTAAATACTGATTATGATGAATATCTTGCACTTTACCCCGATTTTTATGCAAAAGAAATTGATGAAATGTATTCATATGTATGTGAAGATAGTGCAGACTATATAGAAATGCTTAAAGAGTCAATGGAAAAGCAGTTTGGTCTTATAAACGAGGTAACATATACCATAAATTCCGAAGGTGTTGCCAGTGAAGAAGCTATTGAATCATATAAAGATGAATGGATAAATGTATATGGCTGTGATGAAAATGCAGATGTATCACAGGTTTATATAATAGATGTTGACTTTTCAATATCGGGACGTAACATATCAGATAGTATAAACCAGAATGTAATGCTTTCTAAAATAAATGGAAAATGGTATCTTATGAACTTTATATATCTTTTTGACACTGAGTCAACTGATACAGCGACAGTAACTGAATAAAAAAACAAGGGGCTTTGAATAAGCCCCTCTTTTTGTATTAAAATTTATCTATAAGCTTGATTATATATCTTTTAAGCTGTCCAAGGTCAGAAACATCAATTACGCCATCAATTATAACATCAGCGTTTGCTTTCTGTTTCTCATCAAGCGTTACAGCTCTTATAATAGACTGATTAAGCATTGTAACATCTCTTATATCAATAATTCCATCAGTTGAAACATCACCGAGTAAAGAAACTTCTGCACTGGAATTATTTGAAGACTGAGATACTGCTGTAGTTTCCACAGGTTTTTCAGTTGTTGTTGATTTTGTAGTTTCTGCTGGTTTTTCAGTAGTAGTTACGCTTGGAGTTATATCCGAAGGATTTTTTTCTCCTCCTGCATCAAGGTTACTACCTTCAGAAGAAGCATATGTGCTATAGTATTCACTTACTGTTATACCATTAGTTCCAAGAGCTGTTTTATGGTCAAGACCAATATATTTTCCTGTTTTTGCAGTCTGCCAGAGAGATGGTTCAAAAAGACCATATTTTTCTTCGTCCCATACTGTGAAACTACTGTCAAGAAGACCACCTGTATCGCCTGAATTAGGATTAAGACACCAGAAAGTATGATTAATATGATTATCTATCATATAATCACGAAGAAGTTCCATCCATTTCTGGTTAGCTCCTCCGTCCATATGACCACCCCATTCACCTATAAGAAGTGGAGCAATATCCTGGTCTTCAATATATGCCCAAGTATCATACCAGTAATCATCAAGAAGAGTCTGTGTTGTAAAATCCTTATCAAACCAAGTCTGAGCATAAACTGACGGGCCGTAATCGTGAGGAGAATAAACTATCTGCTTATTGCGTGTTGCATCACCAAAATCAATAGGATAATCCTTTACACCTCTGAGATTTCCTCCCCACCACGCACCATACCACGGTGAAACATCAGGAGAAGCCTGCCATATATCAGCAGTATCATATGTATAACCCTTTTCAGTCTTTGGATACTGTTCAACGCCTTCAATAAGAATAAGTGCGTGAGGATTTACATCAAGAATTGAATTTCCACACTTTGTAGCAGCATATGCCCAGTTGTTTGAATCGGTTGAACCGTCCCATTTTGCAACATCTGAAGGACAAGTTGTTCCACTGTATCCACGTTTTCCGTGAGGCTCATTTTTAAGGTCATATGCAACGATTGTATCATCATTTTTATATTTTTCAGCAAGCCACGTTACTGATTCAATCCACATTTCTTCTGTTATCTGCTCGCCTGATTCAAAGCCTACTGCCATATTATCAGCGTCAGCAGCACTTGGTTCATAATACCACAAATTATAGTTATGTCCTGAGTTATGTGACGCAGGGCTATGAATATCAATAAGAGCCTTTATACCATACTGTTTACATTTCTGCATAAGGACATCAAATATTCCCATACTGTCCATTGTATCGCCATTTTCATCGCAGAAATCAGGATTGAAAAGATAGTAAGGGTCTTTTGAAGCTGTAAGACCTACACAATCATATGGTTCACCATTCATCCACGAAACAAGAAGTTCAGTAGATACAGGGAAACGGATAATATTGATACCTCTATCGGCAACTGATGAAAGAATTTTATCAGCTTCAGCACTCCATAAACCGTGAGGAAAATTTTCAGTACAGTTCATACCAAACCAGTTAGCACCTGTGAGCCATACTTCATTGCCTTCCATATCGTAAATACGGCTTCCATCAGTATGAAGCCAGTCATCATTGCCATCATCAACAGCAGAAACTTTAAGAATTTCAGTATTGTTGATATTTCCATCGAATACAGATGTAAAACACATTCCTGCAACTGCTGTAAGAGATGCAAGAGCTACTATTTTCTTTGCAGATTTCATAAAAAAATC
>JAZKXQ010000222.1:0-4968 GCA_045611725.1 Oscillospiraceae bacterium | reverse complement strand
CTTAGCACAAACGTCCTTAAACTGAGCAAAAGCAGCTGGGAATTTTTCTTCCATCTGAGCGATAGGCATTGGAGTTCTTACACCAGCAACAACGTCTTCACCCTGAGCATTTGTAAGGAATTCACCCATAAGGTGCTTTTCACCTGTAGCAGGGTCACGAGTAAATGCAACACCAGTACCACAGTCATCACCCATATTACCGAAAGCCATCATCTGAACGTTAACAGCTGTACCCCAAGAATAAGGAATATCGTTGTCACGTCTGTAAACGTTAGCTCTTGGGTTATCCCACGAACGGAATACAGCCTGTACAGCACCCATAAGCTGTTCCTTAGGGTCTGTTGGGAAGTCTGAACCGATTTTTGACTTGTATTCAGCCTTGAACTGAGCAGCGAGTTCCTTAAGGTCTTCAGCTGTAAGTTCAACGTCCTGAGTAACGCCTCTTTCTTCCTTCATCTTGTCGATAAGTTCTTCAAAGTATTTCTTACCAACTTCCATAACTACGTCAGAATACATCTGGATAAATCTTCTGTAGCAGTCCCAAGCCCATCTTGCATTGCCTGACTTTTCAGCCATAACGTTAACAACAGTTTCGTTAAGACCAAGGTTGAGGATTGTGTCCATCATACCAGGCATTGAAGCTCTTGCACCTGAACGAACTGATACGAGGAGAGGATTTTCAGCATCGCCGAATTTCTTTCCTGTTATTTCTTCCATTTTTACGATGTACTCATTAATCTGAGCCTGAATTTCATCATTAATTTTTCTGCCATCTTCATAGTACTGAGTACAAGCTTCAGTAGTGATAGTGAAGCCCTGTGGTACTGGAAGACCAAGACTTGTCATTTCAGCAAGGTTAGCACCTTTACCTCCGAGAAGTTCACGCATTGTAGCATTACCTTCACTGAACAAATAAACCCATTTTCTGCTCATTGGTTTATACCTCCAAATATTTTTGATTTTACCCGATACATATACAAAAAGAGTACAGTTCGGATTTATAAATACATTATACCACAAAATTTTAATAAATGCTATAGGTTTTTTCAAAAAATATATAAAATTTTAAAATATAATTTCTACAAATATTATAAGAAATTAAAAAAGAATTTTAAAAATACTTGAAAAATTGTTAGATAACTGGCATAATATAATTATATATATTGTGAATGAATATTTATGGAAAAAATAATTTTATATGATTCGGAGGAAAAATTATGAATAATGCAGTAATTCTTGCTGGGGGACAAGGAAAAAGAATGAAAGCCGATATGCCAAAGCCTATGTTTAAGGTATTGGGAGAACCTATGCTTGAATGGGTAATAAAATCCTGTGAGAAATCGGGAATTTCTGATATATGCATAGTAAAAGGCTATAAAGCAGAGATTATAGAGGAATACATAGCAGGAAGATATGAAACAGCAATGCAGGAGGAACGTCTTGGAACAGGTCACGCAGTTATGCAGACAATACCATTCCTTGAAAAATTCAAAGAAGGCAATACTCTTGTATTATGTGGTGACGCACCTTTTATTGATTCAGAAACAATAAGCAAATCGCTTGAATTTCATATTGAGAAGGAAAATGCTGTAACTGTAATAACATCTGTTATAGATAATCCGAAAGGATACGGAAGAATTGTAAGGAATGACAATGGAATTTCATATATAGTTGAGGAAAAGGATTCAACAGATGAGGAAAAGCTTATAAAGGAAATCAATTCGGGAGCATACTGGTTTAAAACAAAAGACCTTATGGAATCCCTTTCAAAGCTTACAAACAACAATTCACAGGGAGAGTATTATCTTACAGATACAGTTGAGATAATCATAAAGAGTGGAAAACGTGCAGACGCATATATATCTGATAATCCCGATGTTATAAAGGGTGCTAATGACAGAAAGGGATTGCTTGAACTGAATACAATAGCAAGAATGAATGTTATTGAAAAGCATCTTGAAAACGGTGTTGAATTTACCTGCACTGACGGAATTGAAATAGGAACTGAAGTAGAAATAGGCACAGGAACACAGATACTTTCAGGAACTAAACTTTATGGAAATACAAAAATCGGTTCTGATTGTGTTATAGGGCCAAACTGCATAATTGAAAACTGTACAGTGGGAGATAACACCAAATTGAATTATGTTCAGGCTTATCAGTCAAAAATTGATGACAATGTAAAGATAGGGCCTTTTGTACAGGTACGTCCTGACTGTCATATAAAATCAGGAGTTAAAATAGGGGATTTTGTTGAAGTTAAAAATTCAACAATAGGAGAAAATACAGCAGTAGCACATCTTACATATGTAGGTGACAGCGATGTTGGAAAGAATGTAAATTTCGGCTGTGGAACAGTAACCGTAAACTATGACGGAATAAATAAAAATCGCTGTAATATAGGAGATAACTGTTTCATAGGCTGTAATACAAACCTTATAGCACCTGTTTCCCTCGGAAAAGGAGCATATACTGCAGCAGGTACTACAATAACCAAAGATGTTCCCAACTATGCTCTTGCAATTGAAAGAGGAGAAACTGTAATAAAAGATGAGTATTCATTGAAAAAGCTTAAAGACAAGGCAACAAGATAAATTATAATAATTATTCGGGAGGCTCAAAAAATGGTACTCGATACACTTGATAAAGACATTGTTATTAATTCTGCATTCAAAACACTTATTGACAATACCAATGATTTGATTTTCATTAAGGATTCAAATCTTGTGTATGTTTATGCGTCCTTACCATTTATAAAAATGACGGGTAAAAAATGCCTTGAAGATATTTCAGGTAAAACAGATTTGGAAATTTTTGAAGATAAAAATCTTGCTGTAAGGTATATATACGATGACAACAGGCTTTTGTCGAGCAGAAGAAATCTTATTAACTATACAGAACCGATTACAGATGAAAACGGTCAGGCAAGATATGGTTCAACATCTAAATATATCCTCTATGATGATAACGGAAAAATCATAGGTCTTTTGGGAATTACAAGGGATATTACCCGTGAATATATATCACGCCAACGCTATCAGCAGGAGCTTAAATATCTTTTTAAGCTCCCCGAAAATACATATGAAGTATGCTATATAGATATTGACAGCTGGAGAGTTATCAGCCAACGCAGACAACCTATAGATGATTGTATTTTTCAGAATTGCAATACTATAGAAGAATTATGTAAATTTGCAGTTGATTCGATTATTGATAAAAACTGTAAGGCGTATGAATTTTACAGTAATTTTAATGCAGAAATGCTGAAGGAAATATATAAAAGTGGAAGAAATGATATTTCGTTTTCATATAAACGCAATATGTCAGAAAATGTATCAAGATGGATTTATAATGAAATAAGATTTATTACAGATGTTGACAGCGGACACCTCTGTGCAATGCTTTCTGCAAAGGATATTGAAAAGGAAAAACAGGAAGAACATAATCTTTTAATGTCAGCAAAAATGGACAAAATGACAATGCTTCTCAACAGAGAAACTACTATGGAATACATAAGAAATATACTCGAAAATGAAACTGAATCCGGTCATACATTATTTATGTTTGATGTTGATAATTTCAAAAAGCTTAATGATACTCTTGGTCATCAGGAGGGTGACAAATTTTTAATAACACTTGCAAAAGTGCTTAAAAAGAGTTTTCGTGAAAGTGATGTAGTAGGAAGAATAGGTGGAGATGAATTTTTTGTACTGTTAAAAAATGTATCTTCAACTACTACGGCAGAGAAAAAAGCTGAAGAATTATTTGTATCAGTACAGAAAGTATGCGATGAATACCCTGAAATACCATTATCTTTAAGTATCGGAATAAGTATGTATCCCGAAAACGGACAGACTGTTGAGGAATTATATAAAAAATCAGATGACGCTCTTTATTATGCAAAAAGAAAAGGTAAAAACCAGTTTATATTTGCAGAAAATGAGGATAAGTAATGAAAAAATACACTTGTATTATAGCTATTGTATTACTTATCATTATAAACCTAATCAGAAATGATATAAATTCTGTTATATTTAATCTTGGATTATTACTTGTATATGTAATTATTATACTGTATAATAATTACAGGAAAGGAAAATAAAAGGTATGAAAGGCGTTATTATATGTAATATAACAGCTACTATATGCTGGTATATATGTTCTGTAGGAAATTTTTCTATGGGGAACACTGGACTTGCAGTATTTCAGTTAATACTTGCAATAGTTTGGACTATTATTTCTGTGATAAACTATAAAAACTATAAATCGGGAAAATAGAAAGGGAGTATTTTATATGAAAAAAACAAGCTTGATTTTAAGCCTTGTATGTGCTGTATGCGGTTACCTTTCAGCAATAGGAAATCTTTTAAAGGGCAGAAATTTAATGGCATTCCTTCACGCTTTGTTAGGAATTATATGGCTTTTCATTGCCAAAATTGAAATTGATGAGGATAAAGAAAAGAATGACTAAAGAATCATATCAGAAAATGTTCTTTAGTTGGTAGTGCCAACCTCCATTTCGTTACAAAGCTAAGTAAAATTTATAATTTACTGGCTCAAAAGCGTGTTTAAGTAGATAATATTAAATAAAATTTATTTATTGAAGAAAACAGGATAATAAAACTAAAGTTTTTTGCCAAGCTTTTTTTCAAAAAAGCGGGAGGGGGAAACCTGTACAATAGGTTTTCCCCTAAAAAAGTTAGAATAAAGTTAAAATAAGGAGTATTAATAAAATGGATATTTTTGAAAAATTAAAAAGTATTTCCTCACCTTCTCAGCCTGTGGGAAAGCCTGAATTTATTATAGTTGGTCTTGGAAATCCCGGACGAGAATATGAAAATACAAGACATAATGTAGGTTTTGTTGCAATAGACTATCTTGCAGATCAGATTGGCGTAAAGCTCAGCAAAATCAAATTCAAGGGTGTTTATGGAGAAGGTTTTATAGGAACGGAAAAATGTATCCTTT
>JAZKXQ010000221.1:0-5201 GCA_045611725.1 Oscillospiraceae bacterium | reverse complement strand
TAAAAACGGAGAAACTATAAGAATAAAGTATTCAACAGGCGGAGGAAAAACAGGAAATCTTAAAAAAGGTGAAATTTCAAAAATAAATCAGACTCTTGGTTTTGTAACAAGCGTATATAATCCTCTTATAACTTATGGTGGATATGATATTGAAACTGTTGAAAATGCAATGAGCAGAATGTCTTCAAAGCTCCGAAACTGCAATCGTGCAGTTACAGCCTTTGACTATGAAAAACTCGTTTTTGAGGCAGAAAGAAATATAGTCAAAGTAAAATGTATATCCAATATGCTCCCCGATGGAAGTAAATCATTCGGAAATGTTCTTATAGTAATACTTACAGAAAATTACAACGAGGAAAAAAGCTTTTTCACTTCTGTTAAGGAAAAAATAAAGAAATATATTTCCTCTAAAATGTATGGAAGTATTCAGAGTTCAGCAGGATTTAATATAATTCAGCCTCAATGTGTTTATTATAATATAAAAATAGAAGTTTCTGTTAAATCATTCAAAAATATTTTTGAAATAAAATCGGAAATTGAAAAAAAGATAGATGAATTTCTTGATATAAGTACTGGAAATTTTGATAATAAAGGCTGGGATATAGGAGTTCTTCCAAATTCTACGCAGATACTTAATGCAGTGAAAAATGTAAAGGGAATTTCATATATAAAAAATATAGTTCTTACACCATATATTAATGTAAATTCAGTTATGTGTGAAACAGATATAAATATTTTAAAAGGTAAGGAATTTTCATTGCCATTCAGTGGGAAAAATGATATAATTATAACTGTTGATTAAAGAGAGGTGATAGTCGGAAATGATACCAATGCCAAATCTTGATGATGAATTATTTGATGAAATAAATGAGAATGCAAGAAATATGATTTCACAGGTTTATCCTCAATGGACAAACTATAATAAAAGTGATGCAGGAATTACTTTTATCGAGCTTTTTTCGTGGTTTAAGGAAATGCAACAATATTATCTTAATCAGATGAGTGATATCCGTAAAGAGAAATATCTCATACTTCTTGGTATGAAAAAAAATGATAAAAGATATTCAGAAATAAATGTTGAAGCAAGGAATTATGAAGAAAATGATGTTACAATTCCTGCATATACAAGAATGTTTACAGATGATATATGTTTTGAAACTGAAAATTCTGAAATTATAATGAATAATGAAATAGAAAATATAGTTTTAAGTAATGGTGATGTAAAATATTTTTCATCTGAATCTGACAGGCTTGTAGTTAACAGAATGATGCATATATTTCCATTCGGTGAAAAATGTAAGGAAAATGATGAGTTTGAGATAGCATTTAAAAATAAAATTCCTTATAATAGTGAATTTAATCTGTATTTTTCAATATACAATGATTATCCAGTAAAAAGAAATCCAATAAATAAATATGATGAATTTACTTCTCTTGGATTATTTAAAGTAAGTTGTCTTACAATTAAAGGTTGGAAGGAAGTAGATATAATATCAGATGAAACATATAGCTTTCTGCAAAGTGGAAATATAAGATTGAAAATACCCGAAAATACTGAAGAAATGTTAAATCAGAACGGATACAGAATAAAATTCACACTGACAAAATGCGATTATGATGTATCTCCTGCGATAACAGAATTAAAAATGAATGTATTCAAGGCTGTGCAGAGGAAAACATTATCTGATTATTATGATTTTGTAAATTTTGAGAATTATGAAATAATTCTTCCACCTTCTGAACGTGTATTATCGGGAGAAATAGATGTATATTTAAAATCCGGCGATAAATTCATAAATATTTCCAATTTTGAAACCGAGAGGTATAAAAATACAATAAAGATAAAAATTTCAAAGCTTATAAAATATAAATTTGATATGATAAGAGTTATAGTTTATGACAAAAATTTTTATGACAGTAAAGTTATATCAAAAGGGACAGGTTTTCCGTATCAGGAAATAAATATGGAAAATAAAAATATTATTGGGAAACAATTCAGCCTGATGATTTATGATTCTATGGATAATGCATTTTATGAATGGCAGAGAACAGAAAATTTTGACTGTTCCGAGCCGGATTCAAGGCACTATGTTTTTGATGAAATAAATGGAATTATAAAATTCGGTGATGGTGAGCGTGGAATGTCCCCTGATGGAGATATAACAGTTATAGAATGTGCAGAAACTCTTGATGTGAATGGTGCTGTAAAATCAAATATTCTTAAAAATTATGAAAATGATAGGATTGATTTTATAAAAATAAATACAATTTATGCCGGAAGAAAATCGGAAACAGTTCACGATTGCCTTAAACGTTTTTCATATTTAATGGGGAAATTTGAAAAGAATGTTACATTTGAAGATTTTGAAAAATGTGTATACAATACTCCAGGTCTTATGATAAAACAATGTAAGGCAGTTGTTACAGAGCCTTTTTCACAAACAAATGGTGTAACTCTTATAGTTCAGCCTTATTCAGAATATGAAAGACCAAAGTTAAGCCAATCATATATAAACAATATTATACAGTTTACTGATAAAAAAAGACTTATAGGCACTAAAATAAATGTTATATCTCCACAGTATGTGGGAATAGACATTTATGCTGATGTATGTACAAAATCTCATTATACAAATTCATATGAGATAATAAAAAATGCAGTTGAGGAATTATTTAAAGGTAATAATTTTTCTATGGGAGATATTGTTTCATACAGCAGTATATATCATACAATAGATATTCTTGAATGTGTAAGCTATGTAAAAAGCCTTGATATAACAGCAACTGGTTCACATTATAAGATAGCTGACAACGGTGATATTAAGCTTTCAAAAAATGGTATTCCATATCTTAACTATTCATCATATACAATATCTGAGCAGAGATAGGAAGTGATTAAAGTTGAAAAGTAAGTATTATATATTCAATAAACTCCGTGATTTTGATTATGGATATAATGAAAATCTTGTTTTTAAGGAAAAAACAGGCGTTACAATGATAAATGGAAATAAGAAATCTGTTTTTTATTCTGGAGTCTTTGACAGTCTTGAAAAACAGACTGTATGGTTCAAGCTTGAAACAGATTGTTTTGTACCGAATAATACTACAATGAGATTTACCTTTTTTGCGTATGATAAACCATATGTATATGATAAAGAAGGGAATAAGCTTGATATATATAAAGTTATAAAAGATAATAAAATTTCTTCTGAACAGAAAGATATGCTTTTCAATGAATGTTCCTCGGAGGTTTTTATAAATCCGTCTGAAAATATATTCCGAAATCTTAAAGGCAGATATTTATGGTTTAAGGCTGAACTTATGGCACAGCAGGAAAATTTTCCTGTTATAAAAAAAGTAAAAGCATATATAAAATATAAAAACTGGATAGAATACCTTCCCGAAATATACAGGATTCAGAATGAAAGTTCAGAATTTCTTGAAAGATATTTAATGATTTTTCAGAATATTTATGAGCGTATGGAAATTCAGATAGATAATCTGGATTTGCTTTTTAATCCTGATATAGCTGACAGAGAATTTCTTGAATGGCTTTCCTCGTGGATAAGTATTTCCGATGTTTATATGTGGAATAATGAACAGCTAAGGTATCTTTTAAAAAATGCAGTAAGGCTTTACAGGAATTTCGGGACTAAGGAAAGCATTTCCGAAATGATAAAGCTCTATACAGGAGAAGCACCTGTAATAATAGAAAACTGTAAATTATACAATGGAATAACAGATGAATACTCAAAAAATCTGTATAATAATCTGTATGACAGCAGTCCGTTTGTATTTACGGTTCTGATAAGAAATGAATGTATAAAGAGTGATAATCAGTATGAAACACTTATGAAGATAATACAGAATGTAAAACCTGTGCATATGGAAGTAAACCTTGTAATTCTTCAGCCTGTTATATTGCTTGATGGTTATTCTTATATGGGAATAAATACAGAACTTAATGAGCTGAAAACAGCGTCACTTGATGGTAAATCAGCGATTGATTTTACGATTTTATAAGTAATATCAAAAAGTTAAGTAAATTTTCAAAATCAAAGTTTTGGTCAAGCTTTTTTAAAAGAATTGGAGAATGTAAGATGAAAATTCTTATAGTATATTTTTCAGGTGTAGGAAATACTAAATCTGTTTCTGAGTTGATGAACAGTTATTATGACGAAATATCGACAGAAATTTATTCAATAGAAAAATTGCCAAATAGTTTGTCGGTTGGTGATTATTCAGCAATTATTATTGGTACTCCTACATATCATTCTGAACCTGCATTGCCAATAATGAAATTTCTTAAAAATTTGAATTTAAGCAAAGAAATTCCTGCGTTTATTTTTACAACTTGTGGCTTATATTCTGAAAATTGTTTGCGTATTCTTGCTAAAGAATGTTTGAATCAAAAAATTATTCCCATACATTATGCGAGTTATCGTTGTTCTGCAACAGACGGAATGTTGCTTACACCATTTATGGATTGTTGGTTTAAAGATGAGAAAAATTTGCAGATGAAAATAAAAAATGATTTGAATATTTTTTTGAATAAACTGAAATCAAATTCAAAATCTGATATTCCAAAATCAAAATGGTATGCACCATTGAATTATCCTAATAAACTTCTTGGTAAGTTTACAACATTTCCAATATATTTTCACAAAAGCAGATGTTTAAAATGTGACAAATGTGTGAGGGAATGTCCGAAAAATGCAATTAGTAAAGTTGATGATTATCTGATAATTAATAAGTCAGATTGTATGAATTGTTATCGTTGTATTCATCATTGTCCAAATTCAGCATTATCTTTATTCAAGAATAAAGTTGTTAAAAGAGTATGGAAAAACAGAAATTAATATAAAAGATTATATGTTGAATTGGCATTAAATAAATGAAAGAAGGTATTGTCATTGAAAAAAATAAATTTTTTTCCTTTTGAGAGAAACAGATATTATTACGGAAAACATCTGACAGTTAATGATTTTGTTCTCGAACAGGATTATATGAACAATAAAAGAAGATTTATAAACAGGTATCTGCACGGAACAGGCGTTATATGTGGTCTTAATGTTGTTGCGACAGATGAAAAGACAATTTCTGTTGAATCCGGTGCTTGTATTGATTTTGCAGGTAGAGAAATTGTTGTTGATACACCAATAATCAGAAAACTTTCATCAATAGATGGTTTTGATACTGAA
>JAZKXQ010000220.1:0-2477 GCA_045611725.1 Oscillospiraceae bacterium | reverse complement strand
CCCATAAATATATTATACGAGGAGAATTTTATGAGCAATATAAACATAGTCCTGCACGAACCTCAAATTCCACAGAATACAGGGAATATTGCAAGAACCTGTGCTGTTACGGGAGCTGTTCTTCATCTTATAAAACCTCTTGGATTTGAAATTGATGATAAAAAATTAAAAAGGGCAGGTCTTGATTACTGGGATAAGCTGGATATAAGATATTATGATAATCTTGAGGATTTTTTCAATAAAAATCCAAATGCAGATATATACTATTTTACTACCAAGGGAAAAAATGTATACAGCGATATTAATTATCCTGATAATGTTTACATAATGTTCGGCAGAGAAGATAAAGGACTCCCAGAAGCACTTCTGCACGATAATCCCGAAAAATGTGCAAGAATACCAATGAGAAATACTTTAAGAAGCCTTAATCTCTCAAACTCGGTTGCAATATCGCTATATGAGATATTAAGACAGTGGGACTTCCCAGACCTTTCAAGAGAGGGAAAACTTACTCAATATTAAAAAGGAGAATTTTTATGAATATACAGATTTTTGGAAAATCCAAATGCTTTGAAACTAAAAAAGCTGAAAGATACTTCAAAGAACGAGGAATAAAATATCAGATGATAGATATTCTTTCAAAGGGTATGAGCAAAGGAGAATTTAACAGCGTTTTACAGGCTGTTGGAAATAATATTGACAGCCTTATTGATACTAATGCAAAAGATTATTGTATGATAAAATATCTTCTTGATGATGCAAAATATGATAAGCTTTGCGAATGTCCGAAATTATATAAAACTCCTATAGTAAGAAATGGAAAAAAAGCTACTATTGGCTATCAGCCTGACATCTGGAAAGACTGGGAATAACAAAAAGAAAAAATTATGCCTTTAAACATAGGCATAATTTTTCCTTTTATCAAGTCATAAAAATATTTTTAAATTAAAAATTTGTTAAGATA
This sequence comes from Oscillospiraceae bacterium, assembly GCA_045611725.1. Taxonomy (GTDB): domain Bacteria; phylum Bacillota; class Clostridia; order Oscillospirales; family Ruminococcaceae; genus UBA5884. Next base: position 1,513 of record JAZKXQ010000220.1, on the reverse strand, counting down.
TTTCTGAACATCATCGGGAAGCACATACCATACAGGTTCTTCAAGTTTATAAAGCACTGTAAAGGGAGTGCCTTCTGCATATAAATCTTTAAGAATATCTTTAAACTGTTCAACATCTGTAACAGTATTGTCTATGCGTATTCCCATATTTTCAGTACCATACGAAATGCAATTATCATACTGATATGTTGTCATATAGCTTGTATGCTTATTAGTTATTGTTGAATCCAGCCAGTCATACTGATTGTTAAAATTCATTTTGAGCATATCATCTGGAGATTTTACTGCAAATGTACAGCTGTTAATTTCAAACCATTCCTCTGTGCCATCATATGAAATTGCATTGACAGGATAATATATCCCCCATTTTCCATCTTTATACATAAACTCACTGTAAAGGTCAACCTTATCCCCAGAATACATAGGCTTTTCAATGGGGAATTTTATTTTTACTCCATCAATTTCAAATTCAATAAAACCATTATCCCCTGTGGTTTTCAATTCCTTTGGATAAAGATATGAACACTGTTCCATACCTTCCTTATATATTAACTGAGTCGACCCTTCAAGAACGAAATTTTCTGAAAGGACTTTTTTAACAGGAGTATTACTGCTTAAAAGCATTATATTTTTTTTATGCTGAAGATAATTCATAAGCTATACCTCATACCATATGCATTTCAAACCAAAACCATCATAAAAAAATATCATACAATATTGCTTATCAGCAGAAGGCAAAAGTATATCGCTAATGTATTCAAAATCGAAATTAAATGATATGTTTATCCCATTCTCAGAAGATTTGAAAACAACTGAAGATATGAAATTTTCATCGTTGCAATCTGTACCTGTGCTTATTGTAAGATTTTCAACAGCAGAGTTTATATATCTGTATTCAGTGTTATTTCTAAGCGTTACTGGAACATTGGTTATACCTGTAATATCGCTTGTAATTATTTTTGATGAATCATATGCTGAAATACCTGTATCTACATATTTCATATTCTCAAAATCATAAACCCACCATACACCATTAAGAATATACGGAGTCTTTACAGACGCATCGCATATTTTTTCATAAATATCATTGATATTATTTTCAGCAATATGCAAAGTATCAAGAGTATTCTGAATAACATCGGGCGATGGAAGATTATCTTCTGTCGATTTTCTTACCTCAACAGGAGTTATTGTATACTTTATTACAATATTTTCTTCCGTATTCGTTTCAAGATTTGTAACACCTCTTATTTCAAGTAAAAGCTCACCATATTCTGCTGTAAAATCTGAATTTATCTGCCATTTCAATTCGATTGTATCAGCAAGAATATTTTTTTCAAGAATCTGTTCAGCAAGATGATTATTAGCAGTAATACCTTTCATTATAAAAACAAGGTCTGAAATATCGCTTCCGTTATAATATCTGTCAATTTCAAATATTATTTTATCTGCATTCTTTTCTCCCTGAACCAGCAGAGTTTTAATTGCCGTACTGTCAATAAATTTTCCAAAA
>JAZKXQ010000219.1:0-3407 GCA_045611725.1 Oscillospiraceae bacterium | reverse complement strand
TCCTGTATTATGATTTTCAGCAATTTTGGTAATAATCTTAACTTCTGATAAACCCACAACAGCGACAGAATTAATATGCGATGAAGGCATAATGCTGTTTACTCCGTGATTATAGCTTTCGCCTGATACTTTGGCTATATTCTGGCTGTTATTCTGGAGTGCTATGCTTACATTGGCATAAGTATTTGACACATCTGCAGTCGGCTGAATAATGGTATTATTATTAATGAAATCATATTGTGGAACTGCTGTTTTTTCAGAATACACAAACTGTTCCTCAACTGTGTTAACATTCTGAATATTCTGTTTTGTTTGTTTTACAGGCTGTGTGTTTTTAACATTATTCACAAAATGTTTATCAACATCAACATTTTTTGTACCTGAATTTCTGAAATGTTCATTAAGAATATTCTCCATTCCAAAAACCTGCGTATCTGCTTGTCTTAGAGCTGAAAATTGATTATCAGTAACAGACATATTCTCCACTACTGAATTTTTATTATCAGCAACTGGCATATTTTCCATTACTGGCTTTTCATTATCAGTAACTGGCATACTTTCCACTACTGACTTTTCATTATCAGCAACTGGCATATTTTCCATTACTGACTTCTCATTATCAGCAACTGGCATATTCTCCATTACTGGCTTTTCATTATCAGCAACTGGCATATTCTCCACTACTGGCTTTTCATTATCAGCAACTGGCATATTTTCCACTACTGACTTTTCATTATCAGCAACTGGCATATTCTCCATTACTGGCTTTTCATTATCAGCAACTGGCATATTCTCCACTACTAACTTTTCATTATCAGCAACTGGCATACTTTCCACTACTGGCTTTTCATTATCAGCAATAGGTATATTCTGCAAATGTTGAACATCTGATACACTTTCTATATTCAGATTGTCCATAGCAGAAGATAAATCCTGAGTAACAAATTCAGAACGAATAAACATATCACCAAACATAAGCATTGCTTCAGGATTTATTTGTTTTGTCTTATCATTTTCAGAATTATTCTGAATTATCGATTCATCAACAATCTGCTGTGAATTTTCAGCATTATTCTGCATATTGCTGATTATTGCAGAAATAAAATCCTGTGGCATTGTTTCAGCTGAATTGACGTTTTTCACACGTCCTATGGCATTAATCTGTTCAACGGAAACAGGAATATTTGATACACTGTTCATCTTTTCACTTCCTTTCATAAAAAATATATATCATAAAAACAATAATGTTTTATGAACTCTTTAAGCGTTTACTCTTGACTGGAAAGAAACAAATTCCTCAATGAAATTCTCTGTTTCTTTTGTAACTTTTTTGGTATATTCAGTAAACTGTTTTTCCTCAAGCTTATCATAGCCTGTAAGTTCCTGTGAAAGCTTCACAACAACTTTTCTCTGACGTTCTATATATGTATCAAGAAATTTCATCTGTTTATCAATTTCCTGTTGTTCACGCACAATACTTTCACGGCTGTACTGAAAAAGCTTAAGCTTCATAACAGTAGTACCTCTTGCCATATCTGCATTGTATTTTGCAGTAATTGATTTAAGTTCATCAAAAAGATGTTCTTTCTGTTGTTCAAGACCCAATTTTTCATTTCTGAGTCCAAGCAACGTATTTTTTTCCTTATTGAGCATCTGCTCTTTATAATCTCTTATCTTTTTAAGAGAAAACACATACTTCTTCATAAGCAACCACCACTCTCAAAGTAATTTTTCATTATTCAAAAATTTCTTTCATAATCTCAAGAGTTTCCTCGTGAGAAAATCTTGATTCCACGGTTTGCTGAAGAAACTGGTTTATTTTCGGCATTTTTTCTATAGCCCTGTCAAGCTCCTGATTAGTACCTTTTTTGTATGCACCGATTGAAATCAAATCCTGATTTTCCTGATAAAGTGACATTGTATGTCGTATATCACCTGCAATTTTCTTATGCTCAGGCAAAGCTATCGTAGACATAAGACGACTAATACTTGCAAGAACATCAATTGCAGGGTAATGATTTTTCATAGCAACTTTTCTTGAAAGCATTATATGACCATCAACTATACCACGCACAGTATCAGAAATAGGTTCATTTGAGTCATCACCCTCTACAAGAACTGTAAATATTCCTGTAATAGAGCCTTTTTCAAAATTTCCACTTCTTTCAAGAAGTTTCGGCAAAGCCGCATATATTGATGGAGTATAACCTCTTGCTATTGGAGGTTCTCCAGTACTAAGACCGATTTCTCTCTGTGCCATACAGAAACGTGTAAGAGAATCCATCATAAGCAGAACATCTTTTCCCTGGTCTTTAAAGTATTCAGCAACTGCAGTTGCTGTCAAAGCACATTTTGAACGCATCATTGCTGATTGGTCAGAAGTAGCAATAACGAGAACTGAACGCTTCATACCTTCTTCTCCGAGGTCACGATTAATAAATTCGAGAACTTCTCTGCCACGTTCACCTACAAGAGCGATAACATTGACATCAGCACTTATATTTCTTGCAATCATACCCATAAGAGTACTTTTACCAACGCCACTTCCTGCGAATATTCCCATTCTCTGACCCTTACCTATGGTAAGCATACCATCTATCGCCTTTACGCCGAATTCAAGAGGTTCGTGAATAGGAGGTCTTTGCATAGGATTTGAAGGCACTCCATTTATGGGATAACTGCAATCAGCCTTTATCTCACCTTTTCCATCTATTGGATTTCCTATAGGGTCAATAGTTCTTCCGATAAGGTCATCACTTATTTTTACTTTAAGCTTTTCACCTGTATTGCGTACATAACTGCCTGAACCAATTCCGTCAATATCCTCATAAGGCATAAGCAGAACTTTATTATTTTTAAAGCCTACTACTTCTGACAGAACCTTCTTATCACCTGCACCTATGGTAATATCGCAAACATCTCCGATATTACAGGCAAGACCTGACGCTTCTATTGTCATACCGACAATCTGTTCAATTTTTCCAAGACAAGTACTGAAATCATTGAACTGAAGTCCCTGACGTATTTTTGAGTTGTTAAACTCAACTTTTTCAATCATCTGTTTCATCACACTTTTCAAAATAAGCTTTTACATTACTGAACTGTGTACTTAAAGAAATATCAACTATTCTGTCGGTAGCTTTAAGGATACAGTCATCTTTATTCATATCGGGCATAAGCTGAACTTCAGTTTTCTTTGAAAGACCACTTGAATGCATAGCATTTTCAATATCTGAAGAAAGCTGACTGAGTTTTTCTGATATTTCTATTGTAATCCAGTCAGCGTCACGGATTGACTTTACATTCTGGACAATAAGTCTGAGAATAAATTTATCGTCCTCGTCAAGCTTATTCATAGTAATTTTTTCTGCAATTTCTATTGCAAGATATTTAAGCTCGTGAGCATA
>JAZKXQ010000218.1:0-1311 GCA_045611725.1 Oscillospiraceae bacterium | reverse complement strand
ACAGGAGGATAATGCAAAAATACGAGAAATTCCTCCAGACCATCAGCAAGAGCCGATTTTATTGAAGTTTCAAGTCTTTGCACTTCCCTCGCGAGAACTTTTGCATCTGATGGTTCATCTGCCATCTGCACCCAGCCTCTTGTACCACATATTGCTTTATCTTCATAGCGAAAATGATTGTTATGAAGAATTTCAATGTCGTCAAAGCCGTTTTCAGAAAGAAATTTTTTCATTTTAGTCATAGAATTCCACCAGTAATCGTGGTTTCCTTTGATGATTATTTTCTTTCCTGTCAAAGAATGGATAAATCTGAAATCCTCAAGGGATTCATCAAAACTCATTCCCCAAGATGTATCTCCGACAAGAACAACTGTATCTTCAGGCTTTACATCACGAAGCCAGTTTTCTCTTAAAATTTCTTCGTGATTTTCCCAGCCCTTGAATATATTCATAGGCTTATCGACTCCGAATGACAGATGAAGGTCACCTATTGCAAACAATGACATTTTATTAACCCCTTAATTATTTAAGTTTAAGGTCGTTTATAACGTAATTTTTCATTTCAGTCTTTTCAATTGAATCACTGAATCTTCTTTCCTTGTCTTTGAGTTCAGCAAGTGACTTAGGAATATCAATCTTTGAAAGATTATTAAGAACATCTATCATTTCATATTCATCAAAGTCTGATTTTTCACCCTGAACAGCCTCAAGAACACTTGCACTGAATTTATAAGGACTTGCAGTTGAAGCAATAATTGTCTTTGTTGTATCGCCTGTCTGAGCCTTATATTCTTCATAAACCTTAACAGCAACAGCTGTATGTGTATCGCAGGTATATGAATATTTATCATATATTTCCTTTATAGTTTTCTTTGTATCAGCATCATCACAGAATCCTGCTGAAAAATCTTTCTTAAGGAGTTCCTTTACTTCATCGCTTACTTCATACTTTCCATTTTCAGCAAGAGCTGTAAACCATTCTCTTATCTGAGCGTCATTTTCTCCTGTAAGGAGATAGAGAAGTCTTTCAAGGTTACTTGAAATAAGAATATCCATTGATGGTGAACAAGTTGCATAAAATTCACGGTTTCTGTCATAGATACCTGTATTTATAAAGTCTGTAAGAACCTTATTTACATTTGATGCACATATGAGTCTGTTTACAGGAAGTCCCATCTGCTTAGCATAATAACCAGCAAGTATATTTCCAAAGTTTCCTGTTGGAACAACTATATTTATTTTTTCTCCGAGTTCAATTTCCTTGTCTGCAACCAAAGATGCATATGAAGAAATATAGTAAACAATCTGCGG